>JACRPT010000004.1 GCA_016223045.1 Candidatus Eiseniibacteriota bacterium | reverse complement strand
ACCCGCAACCATCGCCATCGGACGATGCACGCTCTGCTCGCGGCCGTGCTGCGCTGGCTCGAGGCCCGCTTCACCGCGACCGAGGAGTACGCTCATGCAGCCTGACCTCAACCTCGCCGATTCAGGCGAAACGATTTAGACAGCACGCAGTTCGTCGCCTGGGCAGCACTGGTCCGGCGTGGAGTTCAGTCTGGACGTCTTCACGAGGCTACACAGACCTTGGCTGCTGCACGGGTGGCCGGCTTGCCGGAAGCTGACTTCTTCGCACACGAGGCATTCATAGCGGCTGCACGACACGACGCGGACGCCGCCCGCCGCGCGCTGACGCGTGCTCAGTTCCTGGCGACTGCGGCCGACTCATCGGCGCTGGGGCTGATCGCCTACGTGGAGCAGCTGCTACCTCGGCCAGCGCCTCCTGCGCCCCGATAGCCCCGAAGGGACGATGCTCGGGCCCGGCGCGCCACCCGGGCGCTCCCGCTCGCCGGTGGCCGCCTTTTCCGTTCCATTACACACCGCGGCTGCGAATCTGAGAGGCTCCCGGGGCGTCACCCCCGCGGCCCCCGCGGCATGGAGGAACCTGGTGAGGATCGCGTCACTGCTGCTCGCCCTGTGCATCGCCCTCGCGCTCGCGTCCGGCGCGCGCGCCGGGGATTCCGCGCCCGGCGCGCGCGAGTTCGGCATTGCGCGCCTCAAGTACGGCGGCGGCGGCGACTGGTACGAGGACCGCACCTCGCTCGTGAACCTGCTGCGCGCGCTCCGGGAGCGCGGCGGCATCCCGGTCACGGGCGACCGCGAGGCGGTGGTCGAGCCCGGCTCCGCCGCGCTCTTCCAGTACCCGTTCGTGTTCGCGTGCGGCCACGGGAACATGAAGTTCACGCCCACCGAGGTGGCGAACCTGCGCCGCTACCTCACCACCGGCGGGTTCCTGTGGGTGGACGACGACTTCGGCATCGACCCGTCGTTGCGGCGCGAGATGAAGCGCGTGTTCCCCGACGCCGCGCTGGTGGAGCTGCCGTTCTCGCACCCGGCTTTTCACGGTCCTTACGACTTCCCCGCGGGGCTGCCCAAGATCCACGAGCACGACGGCGGCCCGGCGCGGGCCTTCGGGATTGTCCACGGCGGAAGGCTGGTTGTATTCTATTCGCACGACTGCGACCTGGGGGACGGTCTGGAGGACGAAGAGGTCCACCACGACCCACCCGAGAAGCGTGAAGCGGCGCTGCGGATGGCGTTCAATATCGTGCACTACGCCCTCACGCACTGATCCGTCTCTGCGCGGGCCGCTCGAGCCCACATGACCCCACGCGACCCCGCCACCACGCTCTCCCCGCTGCTGGCCCGCCGCTACGCCGCGCTGCGGCGCGCGCTGGTGGCGCGCCACGCGCTGCGCGCGGCCGGGGCGGCCTGCGTCGCGATCGCGTGCGCGGTGGCACTCGGCGCGGCGGTCCCCACCGGCGTCGCCGGCGCGTGGGCGCGGCTGGCCGCCACGGTGCTGCTGTGCGCGGCGGCCCTGGCCCTCGCGCTCGCGCGCTTCCGGCGCGCGCTCCCCGGCTTCGACGCCTGGCTCGAGCGGATCGAGCAGCGCTTCCCCGCCGTCCGCTCGTGGCTGCGCAACGCGCTCGACTTCGAATCGCGCCCCGCCGAGCACACCTCGCCCGAGCTGGCGGACGCACTCGCGCGCGAGACCGCGCACCGCCTCGCCGCGGTCCCGCTCGAGAGCCTGGCCCCGCCGGTCGAGCCGCGCCGCCCGCTCGTCGCCATGGCCGCGGCGGCCGCGGTGATCGTGGCTCTGGCGCTGGTCGAGCCGGCGCGCGTCACGCGCTCGTGGGCGACGCTGTGGCATCCGGCGCTGGCCGCCCCGCCGGTGCGCCTCGAGGTCGAGCCCGGCTCGGTCACGGTGAGCCCGGGCGCGGCGCTCGCGGTGCGCGCGCGGGTGTGGGGCAGCGCCCGGCGCCCGCACCTGCTGCGCGACGGCGCCGCGCAGCTCGAAGGGGCGCCCGAGGGCGAGGGCGGCGACGGCGCGCGGCTGTGGCGCTTCGACCTCACCCAGCTCACCCGCGAGCAGGACTACCGCGTGCGCGTCGCGGCGACCGAAAGCCCGCGCTTCCACATCGCGCTCGCCGGCACGCCGCAGCCGGTGAGCTTCGAGGTCGAGCTCACGCCCCCCGCCTACGCGCGGCTCCCGGTGCAGCGCGGCACCGCGACGCGCGGCGACCTCGCGGCGCTGCGCGGTTCGCGCGCGCGGCTCGAGGTGGTGTTCGACCGCGACCTCGATCTGCTCGAGGCGCGCCCGCCGGGCGGCGCGGCGACCCGCTGGACCGCGGTGAGCCCGCGGCGCTGGCGCGGCGCGCTGGCGGTCGAGCGCGAAGGCGAATGGGAGCTGCACGCGCGCGCGGCGAGCGGCGAGGGACGCTTCCGCTACCGCGTCCAGCCGCTCCCCGACGCGCCGCCGGTGATCGCGGTGCGCGAGCCGGAGGGCGACCTCGACCTGCCGGCCGGGCAGCAGGTGGGCTACGAGGTGCTGGGACAGGACGACCTCGGGCTCTCGGAGCTGAGGCTCCAGTTCCGCAAGGACCCGGAGGAGCCGTGGACCAGCGCGCCGCTCGAGCGCTTCGCGGGCGAGCCGCGCGAGGCGCGCGTCGCCCGCCGCTGGGACGCCTCGGCCCTCGGGCTGCTGCCCGGGCAGAGCGCGACTTTCCGCTTCCAGCTCTTCGACGACAACGCGGTGAGCGGGCGCGGCGTCGCCGTGAGCCCGACCTTCGAGCTGCGCTTCCCCTCGCTCACGGACCTCTACCAGGCGCTCGACCGGCGGCAGGGCGCCGTGCAGGAGGCGCTGCAGAAGGTCGCCGACCAGGCGCAGGAGCTGCAGAAGTCGCTCGACAAGCTCGCCCGCCAGCCGCAGCCGCCCTCGCCGAGCTCGCCGCAGAGCTTCGAGCGGCGCGAGGAGATGAAGAGCGCGCTCGAGCGCCAGCAGGACCTGGCGCGCCGCATTGACGAGGCGTCGCGCGACCTGCGCGAGAGCCTGCAGCAGGGCGCCGAGCGCCGGGCCTTCGACGAGCAGCTCCAGCGCAAGCTCGAGGAGATGGCGCGCCTGATGGACCAGATCCAGTCGAAGGAGTTCCGCGAGGCGCTGAAGAAGCTCCAGCAGGCGCTCGAGGACATGGACCGGCGCGCGCTCGAGCAGAACCTGCCGGAGTGGCGCCGCCAGAACCAGGACCTGCTCCAGAACCTCCAGCGCACCGTGGACCTGCTGAAGGAGCTGCGGCGCGAGGAGCAGCTGCAGTCGCTGGCGCAGCGCGCGCAGGAGCTGAAGGCCCAGCAGGACGCCCTGAACCGGCAGATGGAATCGCCGAAGAACGGCGACTCGAAGGCGCGAGACGCCGAGCAGAAGGCGCTCGCCGCGCAGCAGCAGAAAGCCGCCGCGGAGAGCGAGAAGCTGGCCGAGGACGCGAAGCAGGCGGCCGCGGAGGCGCAGCAGCAGGAGCAGAAGCAGGAGCTGGGCGAGGCCGCCGAGGAGCTGGAGCAGGAGGCCGCGCCCGCGCAGCGGGAGGCTTCGCAGGCCGCCGCGCAGAGCCAGCCGCAGCGCGCGCGCCGCTCCGGCGCGAAGGCCAGCGCCAGCCTGCAGCGCGCGGCCGAGCGGCTGGGGCAGATGGCGAGTCGGGCGCAACGCGACCGCGAGGAGGTGGATCTCGCCGCGGTGCGGCGCGCCGCGCAGGACCTGGTCTCGCTCCAGCGCGCCAGCGAGGCGAACCTGGGCTCGAGCCCGCCGCCCGCCGAGCGCTCCGATCGCCAGACCGACCTCTCCGAGGGCACCGCGCGCGTCGCCGACTCGGTCTACACGCTGGCGCGCCGCACGCCGTTCGTGAGCCGCCAGCTGGCCGAGGCGCTGGGGCAGGCGATCCAGGGCCTCTCGAACTCGGGCAAGGAACTGTCGCAGGGCGACCGCGCGCGCGGCGAGGCCTCGGGCCGCGCCGGCTCGCGGGCGCTCAACCAGGCCATCCTCGAGCTGCGCCAGACCGAGAGCTCGATGTGCCAGTCGCCGGGCGGGGGCCGGCCGGGCAGCTCGACCCCGATGCGCATGGGGCGGCTCGGCCAGCGCCAGGGCCAGCTCAACCAGGAGACGCGCAGCGTGGCGCAGCGGCTGAGCCAGCAGCTCCGGCTCTCCACCGGGGATCGCAGCGAGCTCCAGCGCCTCGCCCAGGAGCAGCAGCGCATCCGCGAGCAACTCGAGCAGATCCAGCAGGACGAGGGGCAGCGCCAGAAGCTGCTCGGCCGGCTGGACCGGGCGCAGCAGGAGATGAAGGAGGTCGAGGAGGCGCTGCGCCAGGGCGACGCCGGCGGCGACGTCGAGCAGAAGCAGGAGCGCATCCTCTCGCGCATGCTCGACGCGCAGCGCTCGGTGAACCGGCGCGACTTCGACCCGCAGCGCGAGTCGCGCCCCGGCGAGGACGTCGCGCGTCGCGCGCCCGCGGAGCTGCCGGCCGAGCTGCTGCGCGAGACCGACCGGCTGAGGCTCGACCTGCTCAAGGCGCAGGCCGACCGCTACCCCGCGCAGTACCGCGCGTTCATCGAAGCCTACCTGCGCTCCCTGAACGAGGCCCGGCCGTGAGAACGGGCGCGCGCACCCTGCTCGCCGCGGCCCTGCTGCTGGCGTGCGGGCGCCCGCTCGTCGGCGCGGGCCCGGCACGCGCGCAGGCGCCCGATCCCGCGGTCGGGGCGCGACAGCGCCAGGTCATGACGTCACCGCAGGTGCTCGACCACACGCTGCGCGTCATCGCCCGCATGACCGGAGAGGGCGAGCCCGAGCCGCCGGCGGTGAGCCAGCGCCCGATGCCCCCGTTGAGCCCCGAGCAGGTCCAGCTGCTGCGCGACGCCATCTCGCTGCGCCGCGACGGGCTGCTCGAGCCGGCGGGCGATCAGCTCGCGCCGCTGGTGCGCGAGCTGCCGCATCACCCGCTCGTCGTGACCGAGCAGGCGCGCCTGCTGCTCGCCAGGTCCGACTTCGCCGCGGTCGAGCGGCTGGGCCGCGCCGAGCGCGCGGGGTCCGCGCCCCGGCCTGCCCTGAGCGGGTCGCCGGGCGCGTACCCGGCGGGCGCCACGCGCGACTCGCTGCTCATCGGCCGCGAGCTCGCGCTCGCGCTCGAGCGTCTCGGCCGCCCGCGCGAGGCGGCGCAGGTCGCGCTCGAGGCGTGGGCCGCTGAGCCCGTGGAATCCGAGTGGGCGGGCGCGGCCTTCCTGAGGCTGGCCCCCACCGATCCGCGCGCGATCCGCGAGCTGCTGCGGCGCGCGGTCGAGAAGTCCCCGGACCGCGTGGACCTCGCCCTCGGCCTGGCGCGCCTCGACGCGCGCCTGGGAGACGTGAAGGCGGCGCTCGCCGCGCTCGAGAAGGTGGACGGGCCCGACGGCCCGCGCACGCCGCTGCGCTGGAAGCTCGCGGAGGAGCTGCTCACCGGCGGCGCCGCGCGCGACTCGGCCGCCGCGGCGCAGGCGCTGGCGGCCGTGGCGGGCGACGCCCGGTTCGATCTGCGCGTGCGGCTCGGCGCGGCGCGGCGCGCCTGGGACGTTCACCTCGCGCGCGGCTCGACCGCCGAGGGGGCGCCGGGGCTGGCGCGCGCCCTGAAGAGCGTGCCGCCCGCCCGCTGGGGATCCGACTTCCTCCTCGCGGTGGCGCGCGGCCTGAGGCAGGCCGGGCTCACCTCCGAGGCGCGCGCGCTGCTCCACGGTGACGACGCCACGCGCGGCGCGCATCCCATGCTGCCCGAGATGGAGCTCGAGGAGGCGCTCGCCGACCTGCGCGACGGTCCGCCCGAGCGGGCGCTGCCGCGGCTGCGGGCCATCGCCACGGCGCTGCCCGAGGCGGGCTTCCGCTGCGCCGAGGCGCTGTTCTTCGCCGGACAGACCGACTCGGCGCTGGCCTGGTACCAGCTCGCCGCGAAGGACCCCGCCGGCCCGTACACCGGGGCGGCGCTCGAGCGCATCTACCTGCTCGAGGATGCCGACCCCAGGCCGGCGCTCCCCGTGTTCGGGCGCATCGCCTACGCCGAGTGGCGCGGCGAGCGGCGGCAGGCGACGGCCCTCACCGATTCGCTCTACCATGCGCTGCCGCGCGGGGCCCTGTGGGCGCAGGCCGCGGTGATGCTGAGCGCCCGGCGCGAGGCCGCGGGGGACGCGAAGGCCGCGCTCGAGCCGGTGCTCGCGGTGGCGGACTCGCTCCCCGGCGACCGGCTCGCGCCGCTCGCGCGCCAGCGCGCCGGCGACCTCTACTTCACCAGGCTCAAAGACGAGCGCCAGGCGCTGGCGCAGTACGAGGAGTGCCTGGCGCGCTACCCGAAGGCGTGGAACGCCCCCGAGGTGCGCCGCCGGGTCGAGCAGCTGCGCCGCGAGCGGAGGTTCTGACGATGTTCCGACTGGCGGGCGCGGGACCCCCGGGCCCCGGACGGCACGTGCGGGTGCGACGCGTCGGGGCTCTGGGAGCGCTGGGCGCGGTGCTCGGCGTGGTGCTGATCGCGGCGCTGGCGCTGGTGACGCTCGGGCTCGCGTCCCTGTTCATGCGGCGCCGGCAGGGGAAGGCGACGCGCGCCGGAGCAGGCGCGACGCCCGGCGCCGGCGCTGCGCCGCCCCCCGGCGCCGCGCCGGGCGCGGACGACGGCGCGACCTCCGCGGCGGGCACGGCGAAGCGCGAGCGCTCGTATGCCGAGGTCGTCGAGGCGTGGCCCATCGCGCTGCTGGTCGGGCTCTCGCTGGGCGGGGCACTCGGCGCGGCATTCCCGGTCCCCGCCGAGGCGAAGCTGCTGGTGCCGATGGACCAGGTGCAGACCGACCACCTCAAGGCCTACGGGCTCACCTACTGGGCGCTGGCGCGCGGGCAGAAGGCCGAGTGGCTGCTCAACTACCGCGGCGGCTCGTTCCTGCTCCAGGACGACGCCGAGACCCAGCGCGAGGCCAACGTGCGCGGCGTCACGGTCGAGCCGATGAGCGGCGCGGCGGAGGCCGCGATGCGCGCCACGCTGGCCGACGAGAACATGGAGGCGGTGGTGCTGGAGAAGGCGCCCAGGGTCGCCGTCTACATCCCGCCCAACACGCCGCCGTGGGATGACGCCGTCACGCTCGCGCTCAAGTACGCCGAGATCCCCTACGCCACGGTGTGGGACGAGGAGGTGCTGCGCGGCGAGCTGCCGAGGTACGACTGGCTCCACCTCCACCACGAGGACTTCACCGGCCAGCACGGCAAGTTCTACGTCGCCTACCACACCTTCCCGTGGTACCAGGAGGAGGAGCGCGTGCAGAAGGCGATGGCCGCGAAGCTCGGCTTCGCCCGGGTCACGCAGCTCAAGGCCGCGGTGGCGATGGCGATCAAGGACTACGTCGCGCGCGGCGGGTTCATGTTCGGCATGTGCTCGGCCACCGACACCTACGACATCGCGCTGGCGGCCGCCGGCCTGGACATCGCCGGCGAGGTCTACGACGGCGACCCCGCCGACCCGCTGGCGAACCGGAAGCTCGACTACTCGCGCACGCTCGCGTTCAGGGACTTCCGCGTGGACCTCGACCCGTTCCTCTACCGCTTCTCCGACATCGACGTCACGCAGGAGGCCAACCTGCGCGGACCCAACAGCGCGTTCACGCTGTTCGACTTCTCCGCCAAGAACGATCCGGTCCCCTCCATGCTGGTGCAGGACCACGTGAACGCCGTGCCCGAGTTCCTCGGGCAGAACACCGGATTCCGCCGGCGCTTCCTCAAGAGCGGCGTGCTGGTGCTGGGCGAGGTCGAGGGCACCGACGAGCTGAAGTACCTGCACGGCCGCTTCGGGCGCGGCACGTTCACCTTCCTCGGCGGCCACGACCCCGAGGACTACCAGCACATGGTCGGCGACCCGCCCACCGACCTCACGAAGTACAAGCACTCCCCCGGCTACCGGCTCATCCTCAACAACGTGCTGTCCCCCGCCGCCGCGAAGAAGACGCAGCGGACGTAGGGGAGCGGGAGCGACCGAGGTCCGCGATGCCCGCTTCGATCGTCACCTGGATCGCGAAGGCGATCGGCGCCGTCTGGCTGCTGGTCGGGGCGTGCCTGCTCGCGGTGGTCCTCGTCGAGGCGGCCGGCCGGATCGGGTACGGGGCGCTCGACGCGGCGTCCCTGGCCATCCACCACCGCAAGCCGCCCGGGCCCACGCCGTGCAACCGGGTGATGGCCGCGCTCCGGCTGAGCTGGCAACCCTACACCTACTGGCGCGGCGCTCCCGCGCGCGGCGCGCTCGTGACGGTCGAGGCGGACGGACGGCGCCGCACGTGGCGGCCGCCGGACCTCGATCCCCGGGCGCCGCTCGTAGTGATGACCGGCGGCTCGGCGGTATGGGGCATGTGCGTGCGCGACGACGAGACCATCCCCTCGTGGCTGGCGCGCGAGCTTGCCGCCGGGAGGACCACGGCCCGCGTCGAGAATCACGCGCAGATCGGCTGGGTCAGCACGCAGTCGCTGATGGACCTGATGCTCGATCTGCGATCCGCCCGCGTGCCGCGGGTGGTGATCTTCTACGACGGCTGGAACGACATCGTGGCCGGTCTTGCGGAAGGGTCGCCCGGCATCCCGCTCAACGAGGCCGCGCGCGCGGCCGAATTCAACCTGCTCACCCATCCCGGCCGGCTGCGACTGGCCGCGCTCGGCCATCCGACGCACTCGGCGCTGGGACGCCTCGCCAGGGCGATCCGCCACAGGGTCCGGCCGGCGAGCGCTCCGGATGTCATCCCCGACGGCTGGCGCCAGGTCTTCGGCGCCGATACCTCCGAGGCCAGGCTCGACAGCGTGGCTCGCGAGGTCGTGCGGGTCTACGAGTGGAACGTCGGGATCGTGGAACTGCTCGCCCGGACCTGCGGATTCCACCCGCTCTTCTACTGGCAGCCCGACGTCGTGGGGAAGCAGACCCTGTCGGCCACCGAGCGCGGGTCGCTCGCCGAGAACCCGCTGATGGTGCGCTTCGCCCGCCAGGTCCGGCGCGCCGTGGCGGAGTCCGCCGCCCTGCGCGCCTGCGGCGACTTCCGCGATCTCGAGGGGGAATTCGACGATGACGAGGCGGAGGTGTTCTTCGACTGGTGCCACGTGACCCGGGAGGCCAACGCGCGGATCGCCGGCGCGATCTCGCGAGACGTGCGGCGCGCGCTGGCCGCCCCCGCCGGCGGCACGCTCCCCGCGGGCGGGCGCTCCGCAGGCGGATCCCGGGAGCGACGTCGCGGACGGGCTCGCCGCGATCGTCACCGTCACGGCGTTTCGCGGCGCGCCCACGCGGCCCGTTCCCGCACGCCTGCGCCGGCCCCGGGTTTGACGAAGCCCGACCGCGGCCTCTAGAATGTCCGGGTCTGAATCCCACCGCACCCCCGACCCACCGAGAGTCCCATGAAGGTGATCCGCCGATTCTTCCGCAACCTGTTCGCCCGCCTGGGCATCGCCAGCGGGCTGCTGGGGTACTTCTGGCGCCGCAAGATCTGGTGGATGGTGCCGCTGGTGCTGGTGATCCTGGTGCTGGGCGTGATCGTGATCTTCGGGCAGTCCTCGGCGGTCAGCAGCTTCATCTACACCCTGTTCTAGCCCATGCCCACCTCTTCGCCGGCCGTCCAGCTGGGCTCCACGCGGCGCGAGGCCCCGCTCCCTCCGGGTGCGCCGTTCTACAAGCACCTGTGGCGCGGCTGGCAGCGCATCGCCCGCGCGTTCGGCAACCTGCTCTCCCGGATCGTGACGAGCTTCGTGTACGTCGTGGTGGTCCCGCTCTTCTCCCTGGGAGCGAAGGGTGCCTCCGATCCCCTGGCGCTCAGGCCCCACCCGCCATGCTGGTCGCCGCTGCCGCCCGTGCCGCCTGGCCTCGATGAGGCGCGGCGCGGGTTCTAGCCCGGCGCCCTCCTCCCCCGCCCCGTGAACATCCTCGGCATCTCCTGTTTCTACCACGACTCGGCCGCGGCGCTGGTCCGCGACGGCATGCTGGTGGCGGCCGCGGAGGAGGAGCGCTTCACCCGCATCAAGCACGACTACGGCTTCCCGGACCAGGCCATCGCCTTCTGCCTCGCGCAGGCCGGGCTGCAGGCCGGCGACCTCGACTACGTCGTCTACTACGAGAAGCCGTTCCTGAAGTTCGAGCGCATCCTGACCACCTGCCTGCAGACCTTCCCGCGCAGCTACGAGGTGTTCCGCGAGAGCATGATCACCTGGCTCGGCGAGAAGCTGTGGGTGCGCAACATCATCGCCGACCGGGTCGAGGTGCCGGCGGACCGCGTGATCGCCGTGGACCACCACGCCTCGCACGCGGCGAGCGCCTTCTACCCCTCGCCGTTCGAGGACGCGGCCATCCTCACCGTGGACGGCGTGGGCGAATGGGCCACGGCCACCTTCGGGGAGGGGATCGGCAACCGCATCTCGCTGAGCGGGGAAATCCGGTTCCCGCACTCCCTGGGCCTGCTCTACAGCGCGTTCACCGCCTACCTCGGCTTCGAGGTGAACGAGGGCGAGTACAAGGTGATGGGCATGGCGCCCTACGGGCAGCCGCGCTACGTGGACGAGGTGTGGAAGCTCGTCCGGCTGGGCGAGGACGGCTCGTTCCGGCTCAACATGGAGTACTTCAGCTTCCACCACTCCGCCCGCCACACCTACAACCGCCGGTTCGTCGAGCTGTTCGGCCCACCGCGGCCGCCGGGCATGCACTTCTTCACCGCCGCCTCGGGCTACCCCTCCTACTTCGGCGCGAAGCCGCCGGACTACGAGGAGCTGGCCCGCCGCAACCAGCACTACGCCGACGTCGCCGCCTCGATCCAGCGCGTCACCGAGGAGGTGCTGCTGCACATGGCCCGCGCGCTTCACCGGAAGACCGGCAGGAAGCGCCTGTGCATGGCGGGCGGCGTGGCGCTGAACTCGGTGGCGAACGGCCGCATCCTGAGGGAGACCCCGTTCGAAGAGCTCTACGTCCAGCCGGCGGCCGGCGACGGCGGCGGCGCGGTGGGCGCCGCCCTCTACGCCTGCCACGAGCTGCTCGGCCAGCCGCGCCGATTCGTGATGGAGCACGCGTACTGGGGCAAGGCGTACGGACCCGGCGAGACCATGGACTGGCTGCGTGCCGAGGGCATCGCCCACGAGGTGATCGGGAGCGAGGACGCGCTGCTCGACCGCGTGGTGGAGTCCCTCGTCCGTGGCGAGGTCGTGGGCTGGCACCAGGGCCGCTTCGAGTGGGGCCCGCGCGCGCTCGGCAGCCGCAGCATCCTGGCCGACGCGCGCCGCGCCGACATGAAGGACATCGTCAACACCAAGATCAAGTTCCGCGAGCCCTACCGCCCCTTCGCGCCCTCGGTCCTGGCCGATGCCGCGGAGCGCTACTTCGAGCTTCCCGGCGCCGCGCGGCATTTCCCGGCGCGCTTCATGCTGCTGGTGGTGCCGGTCCGGCCCGAACACCACGACACGCTCCCCGCCATCACGCACGTGGACGGCTCGGGGCGCCTGCAGACCGTGTTCCGCGACGCGAGCCCGCTCTACTACTCCCTCATCGAACGGTTCGGGCAGGCCACCGGCGTGCCGGTCGTGCTCAACACCTCGTTCAACCTCAAGGGCGAGCCCATCGTGAACACGCCGGCGAACGCCTTCAACACGTTCAGCAAGTCCGACATGGACCTGCTGGTGCTCGGCAACACGCTGGTGCGCAAGCGCTGAGCCAGGCGCTCCGATGCAGCGCGTCGCCTCCACCGATCCCCCACCCGCCGCGCCGTCGGACCGCTGGGCCAGGATCGCCGGCTGCATCGGCGCGGCGTTCCTGCTCATCGGGCTGGCGCTGCTCGCGCACACCAGCCGCGCGGACCGGCGGCAGGTGCTGGGGCGCTACTCCGTGGACTACTTCGGGCTGGTCGCCTTCCTTGTGGCGTCCGGCGCGTGGTGGGCGGGCGGCCTGCGGCGCGGATCCGCGTGGGCGCGCGCGGCGGGTCGGAGCCTGCGCGTCGCCGTCGAGGCGGCGGGCCTCGCGCTCTTCACCTTCGCCCTGATCGAGGGCGCGTGCCGCCTGGTCGAGCGCCCGCTCTCGCGCTACATCGGCGGCCCCGCGCTGGCGCGCCGGTACCAGGACATGGTGCACCTGAACTCACGGAGGATGCGCGGCCCCGAATGGTCGCTGGCCAGGCCGCCGGGGACCTGGCGCCTGCTCGCGCTCGGCGACTCCTTCACCTTCGGGCTGGGCGTTCCGCAGGAGTCCACCTGCGTACGCCACCTGGAGCGCGACCTGGCGCGGCCGGGCGGACCGCGCGTCGAGGTCATCAACACGGGCTGGACGGGATACAACACCGTCGAGGAGCGGGCCGTGCTCGACACTCTGGGCCTGCGCTTCCAGCCCGACCTGGTGCTGCTCGGCTACTGCCTGAACGACCCGGAGCGGCGCAACACGACGTTCCCGCTCGTCGTTCCCGAGCCCATCGCCCTCCGTCTCGGGTGGTCCGTGGCCTACCACTCGGTGCGCGCACTGGCCTATCACGTGATGGTCGCGCTGAAGCTCCGCCCCGGCTACACCGACTACATCCACTCGCTCTACGACACCGGCACGCCCGAGTGGCGGCGTCACGTCCAGGCGTTGCGCGGCATTGTCGCCGACGCCCGGGCGGCGGGCGCGCCGGTGGTCGTGGCGGTGTGGCCGCTGCCCGATCACGCGCACGGGTTCTCACCCTACGAGTTCGCGCGCGAGCACGAGCAGGCGGTCCGGGCGGTGGAGGCGTCCGGGGCGCTGGTCGTGGACCTGCTGCCGCTCTTCGCGCACGGCCGCTACACGGACTTCGCGCTCTCCGACTGGGACCCGCATCCCAACCCGGGCGCGCAGCGGCGGGCCGCCGCGGCGATCCGCGACGTCATCGAGGCGCGCGGCCTGGGCCCGGGCGGCGCCCGCTGAGGCGGGGGCGCGGGACGGCCCGATACGGATGGCGGCCCCGGCCCGCGGGGGGTGGAGTCGGCCGGCGCGCCGGCCCACGAGCCTCCGCACGCGAGCGGGGCGCCCGCGAACGGGCGCCCCGCGATGAAGACCTCCGGGCGAGGAGGCGCTACGGCTTCCTGGTGCCCGAGGTGTCGGGCACTGCCGCCGGCGGGTAGCCCGGCGGCAGCGGCTCGTCCTTCCTGAGGAAGCGCCGCTTCTCGCGCTCGATCTTGAGCGCCTCGGGGTTCAGCACCTTGAACTCGACGCGGCGGTTCAGGGCCCGGCCAACCTCGCGCGCGTTCGAGGCCAGCGGCTGCGAGAGCCCGTACCCGACCGCCGTGAACTGGCCGAAGTCCAGCAGCGGGGACTTCTGCTTGAGGTAGTCGAGCACCGCGTTCGCGCGCGCCTCCGAGAGCGTCTGGTTCATCTCCTTGCCGCCGACGTTGTCGGTGTGTCCGCCGATCTCGATCCGGAGCGCCGGGTACTGCTGGAGGATCGCCCCGATCTCGTCGAGCACGGCGAACGACTCCTCCTTGATGACGGCCTTGCCGGTGTCGAAGTTGACGTTGCGGAGCCGGATCACGCCGGTGTCGAGCAGCTCGGTCTCCTTCTCGCTCACCTCGATCGGGCAGCCGTTCACGTCCACCTTGATGCTGTCGGGCGTGTTCGGGCACTGGTCGAGCCCGTCGCACACGCCGTCACGGTCCGAGTCCACGACGCATCCCGTCCCATCCACGCTGCAGCCCTGGAGCGTGCCCTCGCACTGGTCGAGGCCGTCGAAGACGCCGTCGCCGTCCGCGTCCGTCGGGCAGCCCTTCGCGTCCGCCTTCGCGCCCTTCGGGGTGCCCTCGCACTGGTCGAGGCCGTCGCACACGCCGTCGCCGTCCGCGTCCAGCGGACAACCGCTCTTGTCCACCTTGCAGCCCTTCGGCGTGTCCGGGCACTTGTCGAGCCCATCGAAGACGCCGTCGCCGTCCGATTCCAGCGGGCAGCCGCCCTGGTCCACCGTCGCGCCGATCGGGGTGTTCGGGCACTTGTCGAGCCAGTCGCGCACGCCGTCCAGGTCCTGGTCGCGCGGCTTGCCGCCCCACAGCAGGTGAAGCCCCGCGGTCACCGCGAAGTGGTTCCCGAACTCGAGCGCGTTGCGCCCGCGGAAGAACTGGTCGCGCGCCTGGAGTCGCACGTAGGTACGCTGGTTGACCACGTTGAAGAGCACGCCGAGGCCGAGGTCGCCGGCGCCGCGCTCGAGCTTGTCGGGCGGCGTGCCGGTGGTGTGGCTCCGGCCGTAGCCCGCGCCGGTCAGCACGAACGGCACCACGCGGCTGTCGGCCGGGCGCAGGTTCCAGCGCAGGTCGAGCCCCGCGTAGGTGAAGTTGTGGGCGAGGTCGTAGGCGACCGAGTCGGCGTTCGAGGGTCCGAAGGTCGCGTTGCCCTCGAGGGTGAGCGCGGGCATCAGCCGCCAGCCCAGCGCCCCGTTCCACGCCGGGCCGTCCTTCATCCGGGCGCGCGCGTCGTAGTGGAAGTACCCGGCGGTGCCCGAGATCTCGAACGGCCGCCCGGCGATCTGGGCGCCCGCCGGCGCGGCGGACAGCACGGCGAGGGCCAGGGACAGGAGCGCGCGTTTGGTCCAGCTCATGAGGGACGACCTCCTCGAACGATGGCGACGGCGAGACGATGGAACCGGTTGCGACCGGAGCACCCGCACCCGACGACGATGACGGGCGACCTGCGGGTCGAGGGCCGGTCCCGGTTCCGGGCCCGCGAGAGGGTTCTGACCCCGGGCAAAGACCGGTAAGTGCTACCATCCGGCCCCCCGAAGGTCAACGGTGACCGCACCCGGGCCGACACGAGGAGCGAGGCATGACGAAGGACGGGCGGCAGGCGCTGATCGCGCGCTATGAGGCCGGCTGCGACGAGGTGGCGGCGAGCCTGGAGGGCTTCCGCCGGGAGGACCTGACGGCCCACCCGGTCCCGGGCAAGTGGAGCGCGGCCGAGATCGTCCACCACCTGGCCGACAGCGAGTCCATCTCAGCCCAGCGCCTGCGCGCCCTGCTGGTCCAGCAGCATCCTGTCATCCACGCCTACGACCAGGAGGTCTACGCGGTCCGGCTCCGCTACAACGAGCGCGACATCGCGCCGGCGCTCGAGGCCTTCCGCGCCGCCCGGGCGACCACGGTCCAGCTGCTGCGCGGCATGAGCGACGCCGACTGGGCGCGCGAGGGCTGGCACACCGAGTCGGGCCGCTACGGCGCCGAGCGCTGGCTCGAACTCTACGCCGGGCACGCCCACGATCACGCCGGGCAGATCCGTCGGCTGCGTGAGGCGCTGAAGAAGTGATGAGGGCAGCGGCGGGTATCGGGCGCGGCGCCCGGCCGAACCTCGGAGGCGGCGCGATCGCCCGGCGCGGTCCGACCGCCGGGCGCGACGCGATCGCCCGGTGCGGCGGGGCGTACCGCTGGCGGCGGCCGGTCTCATGATCTGGCGCTGCCGCGGCCGCGACTTCGACCTCGCCCGGCGCACGCTGGTGATGGGCGTGGTGAACGTCACGCCCGACTCGTTCTCGGACGGCGGGCGCTTCTACGAGCCCGCCGCGGCGGTGGCGCAGGCGCGCAGGCTGATGGCCGAGGGCGCCGACCTGGTGGATCTCGGGGCCGAGAGCACCCGGCCCGGCTCGGAGCCGGTGCCGGCCGGGGAGCAGATCCGGCGGCTCGCCCCGGTGCTGGAGGCGCTCGCGGGCGATGGGCGCGCCTGCCTCTCGGTGGACACCGCGAGCGCCGCGGTGGCCGAGCGCGCGCTCGCGCTCGGCGCGCACCTGGTGAACGACGTCACCGCGCTGGGCGACCCCGCCATGGCGGAGGTAGTGCGCCGCACGGGAGCCGGCCTGGTGCTCATGCACATGCAGGGCAGGCCCGCCACCATGCAGCAGGCGCCGCGCTACCAGGACGCCGCCCGCGAGGTGCGCGAGTTCCTGGCCGGGCGTCTGGCCCTGGCCGAGGCGGCCGGGATCGGCGCCGAGTGCGTGGCGCTCGATCCCGGCATCGGCTTCGGCAAGAGCGTGGCCCACAGCTTCGAGCTGCTCGCCCGGCTCGACGAGCTGGCCGCGCTCGGGCGCCCGCTGCTGGTGGGCGTGTCGAGGAAGAGCTTCATCGGGAAGACCCTCGACCTGCCGGTGGACCAGCGCCTCGAGGGCGGGCTCGCCGCGACGGCGGTCGCCGTCTTCCTCGGCGCCCGCATCGTGCGCACGCACGACGTGGCCGCCACCGTCAAGGCCGTCCGCATCGCGGAGGCGATGCGCGAAGCGCGACGGCCGTAGGCGGACCCTCCCTGTTCTGCTAACCTTGCGCCGAGGCACGCGCGCCCCATGACCCCAGTCCACCAGATCTGGTTCCTCGACCTCCTCGACATCTTCCTGGTCGCGCTGCTCTTCTACCGGCTCTTGATCCTGGTGAAGGGCACGCGCTCGGCGCAGATGTACGTCGGGCTGCTGGTCATCGTGCTGGTCGGCCTGGTCGCGCGCGAGTTCGACCTGATCGCGGTCAAGTGGATCGTCGAGAGCCTCAAGACGGTCTGGCTGATCGCGTTCGTGATCCTGTTCCAGCCCGAGCTGCGCCACGCCCTCGCCCAGTTCGGCCGCACCCGTTACTTCCGCTCGTTCCTGCGCGGCGACAGCTACGGCGTGCTCGGCGAGGTGGTGCGCGCGGTGGAGACGCTGGCCCAGCACCGGCACGGCGCGCTCATCGTCCTCGAGCGCAACGTGGGCCTGCGGAACTTCGTCGAGACCGGCCGGCGCCTCGACGCCAGGGTCTCCGCCGAGCTGCTGGTCACGCTCTTCAGTCCCGGCTCGCCGCTCCACGACGGCGCGGTGATCCTGCGCGAGGAGCAGGCGGTGGCGGCCTCGTGCATCCTGCCGCTGTCTTCCAACCCGCTCTTCGCCACCGCCATCGGCACGCGCCACCGCGCCGCGCTCGGGCTCTCCGAGGAGTCGGACGCCGCGGTGATCGTGGTGAGCGAGCAGACCGGCGGGATCTCGGTGGCCTACCGCGGCCAGCTCAAGCAGCGCCTGGACGAGGGCGAGCTGCGCAGCGAGCTCTCGCGCATCTTCCGCGTCCGCCCCGCGGACGAGCCGCCCGCTCCGACCGAGAGCGAGTCCGCGGGCGCCGCGAGCGAGAAGGCCGCGGGGTAGCGGGGGGGGGCGGGGCCGGGAGCAGCCGCCGATGCCCGCCGACATGAACCTCCCGCCCGCCGCGCCCTCCCTCTCGCTCCGCCGCGCGCCCGAGCCGGAGCTCGACGGGCGCGTCTCCGCGAACGCGCTCTACCTGCTCCACCGGTGTGAGCGCAGGCTCTGGCTGCGCACCCACGCGCCCGGGCTCGCCGCGCCGCCCTCCGACTTCGACAGGCTGATCTGGGAGAAGGGCCGCCAGCACGAGCAGGCGGTGCGCGACGGCTTCGGCGAGACCGCAGGGCCGATCTTCCACGGCCAGCGCCTGGAGCAGGCGGCCGCCGAGACCGCGCGGCTCCTGCGTGAGACGCGGGTCACGCTCTACCAGCCGCTCTTCCTCGCGCGCGACGGGGCGCGCGTGGGCGTGCCGGACTTCATCTACCGGGAAGGCGACGGCCTGGTGGTCCACGACGCCAAGCTGGCGGTGAATCTGGACGAGCACCGGGAGATCGCCCTCCAGATGGCGCACTACGCGCACCTCGTCGAGGACGCGCTCGGGACGCCGCCGGCACGGCTCGAGATCACGAACGGCAGGCTCGAGGTGGTCGCGGTCCCCGCGCTCGACGGCGATGGCTACGAGCGCGCGGTGGCGCGCGCGGCGGAGCTCATCTCGGGCCGCGCCGAGCCCACGCTGATCAAGTCGCACTCGACCTGCGCGGAGTGCCCCTTCTACGACCACTGCTGGCCCCGGGCGGTGGCCGAGCGGCGCATCGAGGTGCTGGCGGACGTGACCTCCAAGGTGGCGCCGCTGCTCCACGACCTCGGCATCCGCACCATCGAGGAGCTGGCGGCACGCGAGCCGCACGAGATCCGCGTGAAGGGCATCGCCGGCATGGCCGAGGCGATCGTCGCCGAGGCACGCGCGCACCACGGGGACCGCGCGGTGTGGCTCGCGCCGCCCGAGCTGCCAGGCTTCCCGCTGGTGTGGTTCGATCTCGAAGGCGACCCCGAGGGCGAGGAGGTGGACAAGGCCATCTACCTGTGGGGCCTGGCGGTGGACGACGGCGTCCACGCCCCGAAGCCCGAGGCGATCGTGGCCGACGGCGATGACCTGGGCGGCCGGCGCGCGTGGGAGCGCTTCGTCCAGCGCGCGCAGGAGATCCTCGCCGCGCACCCGCAGGCGCGCTGGGTGCACTACCACAACTACGAGAAGGTCTGGGTGCGGAAGTACCTGGAGCTCTACGGCGCGCCTCAGGGACTAGAGGGTGGTGAGGAAGGCGGTGCGGCTGCCGCTCCACTCCTACTCCATCAAGAAGGTGGCGCACTGGACGGGGTTCCGCTGGCGCAACCCGGAGTCGGGCTCGGCGTGGTCCATCGTCCAGTACCAGAAGGCGCGGGCGTGCGAGGACCGGGTCGAGCGCGAGCGGTTGATCGCGGAGATCGTGAGCTACAACCAGGACGACCTCGAGGCGATGCGCCGGGTGTGGAAGTGGTTCGCGAAGAACGGCCGCGCGGCGCCCTGAGGCGACGCGGGCTGCCGGCCGCCCGCCTTGACTCCGCGCGCCCCCGACCGTAACTTCCCTCGCTCGCCTCCCGCTCCGGGAGGCCCCGTCTCTGGGCGGCGTAGCTCAGCTGGTAGAGCAGGAGAATCATAATCTCTGTGTCCGGGGTTCGAGTCCCTGCGCCGCCACCATTCGCCCTCCGGCCGCGCCGGCGTCTCCGCGCGGTCGAGCCCGCGCTCCGCCGCGCCCTCGGCGGCCCCTGCGCCCTCCCGGGCCCCGGCGATGCCTCGGGCCGGCCGCCCGGGGAACCCTCCGGCGGGCCGGGGAAGACGCTCCGGCGCCCGCACGGCGCGCCGGGCCTGCCGCCACCGCGCCCGGCCGGCCGGTCCCGGACGGCGCACCGCCTGCTGGTGGCGGTGAGCGGCGGCGCCGATTCGACCGCGCTGCTCCTCGGCCTGCATGCCCTCGCGCGCGAGCCGGGGCTGGAACTGCGCGCCGCCCATCTCCACCACGGCCTGCGCGGTGCGGAAGCCGACCAGGACCTCGCGTTCGTGCGCGCGCTGTGCGACCGACTGGGCGTCCCGCTCACCAGCGCGACCTGGGACGCGCGCCGCCGCATGCGCGCGCGCGGGCTCGCGGGCGAGGCCGGGCTGAGGACGCTGCGGCGCGAGTTCCTCGCCGCGGCCGCGCGGCGCGCGGGCTGCACCGCGATCGCCACCGCGCACACCGCCGACGACCAGCTCGAGACCGTGCTGATGCGGCTCGGACGCGGCACCGGGCTCGCCGGTCTCGGCGGCATGCGGCCGCGGACCACGTCGCGATCACTCGTACTCCGCGGCGGGCGCGACGGTGGACGGGAGCGCGCCGGCTCTCGTCCGGCCCTCACCTGGATCAAGCCACTGCTCGAGGTGACCCGCGCCGAGATCGAGCGCGACCTCGCCGCGGCCGGCGTCTCGTGGCGCGAGGACCGCTCGAACCTGGATCCCGCCTTCACCCGCAACCGCGTCCGCCACGGCGCCATCCCCGCGCTGGTCGCCGCGCTCGCTCCCGGCGCCGATCCGGCGCGCGCCCGGGCGGCGCTGGCCCGCCGGGTGGCGCGCGCGGCGGCCGAGGCGGGCGGCGCGGCCGCGGCAGTGGAGGCACTGGCCGATCACGCCCTTTCCGCTCTCTGCCGCATCCGACGGGGGGAATACGCGCTTGATTCGCGCGGGGTGGCAACCTACCCTTCGGCGGCCCGACGCACGGTCCTGCGGCGGCTCTGGCAGCGCGTGACACAGGCTGCGGAGGGACTCACCCACGCGCACCTCGAGGCCCTTTCCCGGCTTCTCGCCGGCGGTCGCGGCGGGGCCCGGGTCGAGTTTCCGGGCGGGTGGCGGGCCGAGCGCGACCGCGGCTGGATCCGCTTCCGCCGCCCGGGCGGCGCGCCGGCGCCCGCGGGCGGGCTGCTGCCCGTGCCGGGACGGCTGCGCTGGGGTGCGGGCGAGGTGCGCGGGAAGTGGACGACGGGGGCGGCGGCGCGGCGCCGGCTGGCCGCCAAGACCGCCGACGAGGAGTACTTCGCGGCCCGGGAGCTGAAGGGCGCGCTGGAGCTGCGCACGGCGGGGGCCGATGAGAGGTTCGTCCCGTTCGGGCGGCGGCGTCCCGCGCGAGTGTGCCAGTTCCTTGGCAAACAGGGAGTTTCGAGGGAGTTCAGGAGAAGACCCACGGTCCTAGCCGACGCCAGGGGCATCCTCTGGGTGGTCGGCGTGCGCCGCGCGGCGCGCGCCCCGGTGACCACCCGCACGCGGAGAGTCCTCTGGGTCCACGCGGAGCGCCATGACTGAGAGCCATCCCGCCGCCCCCGCCGCGTCCGTCGAAGCGAACCGGAACGGAGACCCGCCCATCCGCGTGATGTTCAGCGCCGAGCAGGTCGCCGCGCGCGTGCGCGAGCTGGGGCTCGAGCTGGCGCGCGACTACGACGGCAAGCGGCCGCTGTTCGTCGGGGTGCTCAAGGGCGCGTGCATGTTCCAGTGCGACCTGGCGCGCGCCACGCCCCTCGACCTGGACCTGGACTTCATCTCGGTTTCGTCGTACGGCGCCGGCAAGGAGTCGAGCGGGAACGTGCGCCTGCTGATGGACCTGCGCGAGGACATCGCGAACCGCCACGTCGTGCTGTGCGAGGGCGTGGTGGACTCGGGGCTCAGCATCTCGTTCATCCTGGACGTCATGCTCAAGCGCCGCCCCGCGAGCCTCCGAGTCGCGACCCTGCTCGACAAGGTGCCGTGCCGGAAGATCCAGGTGCCGGTGGACTACGCCGGCTGGAGGATCGGCAGCGAGTTCGTGATCGGCTACGGGATGGACGACGCCGAGCGTTATCGCAATCTGCCCTACGTGGGCGTACTCGAGGAGGCCTGATCCGTGAGCTCGTTCCGTCGGGACCCGCGGCCCGGCTCTGACGACAGCCGCAATCGCGACAGCCGGCGCGGCGCGCCGCGCGGCGGTCCGTCGCGCCGCCCGCAGGTGCCCATGCCCGCGGGCCGGCCGTTCCGCACGCTGGCGTTCTGGGCGCTCATCGTGCTGCTCTCGCTCGTGGCCTACCGCATGTACCAGGGGAACATCATGGCGCCCCAGCGCGCGGAGATCTCCTACACGCGGTTCATGAAGGAGGTGCGCGACGGGAACATCAAGAGCCTCCAGATCATGGAGAACGGCGTCACCGGCGAGCTGAACGGCCCCTCGGCGCTGCGGGTCAACGGGCAGGACGTGTCGTTCAAGGCGTTCAAGACGAACATCGTCGGCGACGGAGCGAACCTGCCGGACAAGGTCTGGGAGAAGAACAAGGACGCCGAGATCGACGTCCGCCCGGCGGGCTTCAACTGGGTCTCGGTGCTGCTCTCCTGGCTGCCGCTCGTGATCATCTTCGGCGCGTGGCTGTTCCTCATCCGCCAGATGCAGTCGGGCGGGAGCGCGGCGCTCAAGTTCGGCAAGACCAAGGCGCGCGTGCTGCTCGAGAGCCAGCCCAAGGTCACGTTCAAGGACGTGGCGGGCTGCGAGGAGGCCAAGCAGGAGCTGCAGGAGATCATCGAGTTCCTGAAGGAGCCGCAGAAGTTCCAGCGCCTGGGCGGCCGGATCCCGAAGGGCGCGCTGCTGCTCGGGCCCCCGGGCTCGGGCAAGACCCTGCTCGCGAAGGCCGTCGCCGGCGAGGCCGCCGTGCCCTTCTTCTCGATGAGCGGGTCGGACTTCGTGGAGATGTTCGTGGGGGTGGGGGCGTCCGTCACCGGTGACACGCCCGTGCTCGTGCGCCACGACGGCCGCACCGAGCTGGTGGAGATCGGCGCGTTCGTGGACCGCTACTACGAGGGCGATACGGAGGGGTTCGTCATCCCGGTGCGCGGAGTGGAAACGCTGGGGTTCGAGGAGGCGGAGCCTGCTGATGAGGGAGGTGCTGTCGCCACGCGCATGCGTGTGCGGAAGTGGAGCGCTGTCCGCGGAGTGTTCCGCCATCGCGCGACCGAGATCGTGGAGATCCGCTGTGCGGGTTCCGTCCTCCGGACGACTCCGGACCACAGTGTCTTCACGTCCCGCGGTTGCGAGATGCAGGCAGTCGCCGCTCGTGAGCTCAGGGAGGGTGACAGACTCGTCGGCATGCCGCCGGGCGGGGCCGATGCCACGCAGATCGTCCGGCTCGGGTGGTCGGCGGCGCCCGAGAACCCCCTCATCGAGTCCGTCACAGTTCGGCGTTTCGACGGTTTCGTGTACGACCTGTGCGGCTGCGAGAACGAGGCGTTCTTCGGCGGTGAAAGGCCGGTGCTCCTCCACAACAGCAGGGTCCGTGATCTCTTCGAGCAGGCGAAGCGGAACGCGCCGTGCCTGACCGGCGACACGATGGTCACGCTGAGCGGCGGGCGGCAGGTGGCGATCCGCGACATGTTCGAGAACCAGATGGTCGGCGTGCGCGTGCCGGCCATGGCCGAGGACTACCGTCTCGACGACGCGACCGTGATCGGCATCACGTGCAAGCCGTCCACCGAGCTGTTCGAGGTCACGACGTCCACGAGCGCCATCAAGGCGACGGGGAACCACCTCTTCCCGGTGCTGCGCGGCGACGGCATGGAGTGGGTGCGGGCGGACGAGCTGAAGGAAGGCGAATACGTGGCGGTGCCGCGGGTGATCCCGACGACGCCGTCGCCACTGCCGCTGTTCTACGACCTGTTGCCGGCCGAGGACGTGGTCGTTCATCTGAGGGGGCACAGGCCCGGCACGCGGCGGCCGAAGCTGTTCGAGATCCGGCAGGACATCGGGCAGTACCACCGTGACATCGAGCGGCTGTCCATCGGAGTCGGCGGTTTCGGTTCGTCCTACCTGGACCATATCCCATTCGAGATCGATGACGAGCTTGCGTACCTGTGTGGGCTGATCGCGTCCGATGGGTACTTCGGACAGATGGGAGAGCGCGCCATCCAGTTCGTCAATACCCAGCTCGCCCTGCATGAGCGCGTTCGCGAGATCTGCATGGCGGAGTTCGACTACGAGCCCAAGCGGCACCTGAACAAGAAGCATTACGAGATCGTCCTGCCACAGGGTACTCATCCGGTGACGCTGCAGGACTGCTACACGACCTACATCAACAACCGGCTCCTCTGCGACGCGCTCCGGACCCTGCAGTCGCGGATACTCGAGATGCCAGCCCCTATCATCGGTTCCTGGCTGCGCGGAGTCTTTGACGGTGACGGATGCGTCCGATTCAGCGAGCGAGCGCCGCAGGTAATCATCTCGGCCTGGAAACAGGAGGCCAACCAGTTGATCCGCGACGCCCTGCTCCGCGCGGGCATCGTCACCAGCCGGCCCCGCTCCGTAGGCGAAGGACGCGAGGGGAACATCGTCGTAACCGGTCGGGATATGCTCCTGAGGTTCTCGAGCCGGGTCGGAAGCGAACATCCCGAGAAGCTCTCGAAGCTCCATGACCTCGTATGCCTCCTCATGCAGCGCGAGACATCATCGTCGCGATTGGACTCGGTTCCGGCAGCTGGCCTCATCCGGAGCGCGAGGCAGTCCATGCGCATGGGCCAGCGTGCGTTCTCCCGCGGCCACGTCGTGAGTGCATATGAACGAGGTCTCGTTTCGCCGTCCCGAGGCAGCCTGCAGACTGTCGTAGAAGAGATGGAATCCTGGCGCCAGAGTCGGGAGATTGACGTCACTCCGGAGTTCCAGCGACTCAGAGATCTCGCGGACTCCGCCATCCTGTGGTCGAGGATCCAGAGTATCAATCGCACGCCGTCGTCTGAGCCCGTATACGATCTGTGTCTCGATAGACATAACTGCTTCATTGCCAACAACTTGATCGTACATAATTGCATTGTTTTTGTGGACGAGATCGACGCTGTCGGCCGGCACCGCGGCGCGGGGCTCGGGGGCGGGCATGACGAGCGCGAGCAGACGTTGAACCAGCTGCTGGTCGAGATGGACGGCTTCGATTCGAACGAGGGCGTCATCATGATCGCGGCCACCAACCGGCCGGACGTGCTCGACCCCGCGCTGCTCCGGCCCGGGCGGTTCGACCGGCAGATCGTGGTGGACTGGCCCGACGTGCGCGGGCGCGAGGGCATCCTCAAGGTGCACACCCGCAAGATCCCGCTCGCCGAGGACGTGGACCTGAAGCAGATCGCGCGCTCGACGCCGGGGCTGGCGGGCGCCGACATCGCGAACCTGGTGAACGAGGCGGCGCTGCTGGCGGCGCGGCGCAACCGCAAGAAGGTCACCGCGGTCGACTTCGCCGACGCCAAGGACAAGGTGATGCTGGGCATGGAGCGCAAGAGCCTGGTGATGTCCGAGGACGAGCGCCGCTCGACCGCGTACCACGAGTCGGGGCACGCGCTCATCGCCTGGCTGCTGCCGGGCGCGGACCCGGTGGACAAGATCAGCATCATCCCGCGCGGGCGCGCGCTCGGCATCACCAGCTACGTGCCGCAGGAAGAGCGCTACTCGCGCTCGCGCGAGGACCTGCTGCGCACGCTGGCGATGATGATGGGCGGTCGCGCTGCGGAGTTCCTGATCTTCAACCACTTCACCACCGGCGCGGCGAACGACATCGAGCGCGCCACAGCGCTGGCGCGCAAGATGGTCTGCGAGCTGGGCATGAGCGAGAACCTCGGCCCGCTCACCTTCGGCAAGAAGGAGGAGATGGTCTTCCTCGGCAAGGAGATCGCGACCCACAAGGACTACTCCGAGCTCACCGCCGAGAAGATCGACTCCGAGGTCCGCTCGCTGGTCGAGGGCGCCTACAACCACGCGCTCAAGGTGCTCAAGGAGAACCTCGAGAAGCTGCACCTGCTCGCGGGCACGCTGCTCGAGCGCGAGGTGCTGGACGGGGACCAGATGAACCGCGTGCTGCGCGGCGAGAAGCTCGAGCCGATGAAGCCGGCCGAGCCCGAGCCGCCGTCCGGCGAAGCGCCGGCGGCGAAGGAGCCCGCCGGTCCGCAGATCGAGCCGTTCGGCCCGCCCGCGCCGCGGCCCGCGGGGGCGTAGCGCCCGGGACGCACCGCCTCCACCAGACCTCGAGGCGCCCGGTTCCGCCGGGCGCCTCACGTCTTTCCGGGCGGAGCGCCGCACGACCGCGACGGCGGCCGCGCCCGGAAGCCGCGCTGGTCGCCGCGAAGGCCGCGCTCGCCCGCCCGCCCGGGCGCCGGGGAGCGCTTTTGCGGACCCCTTGCAACTTCCGGGGGTCCTCGTCCGTCTAATGGAGTGTCACGTGATGCGAACGCGTGGCGAGCGACTCTCCAAACCAGTCGCGCGAGTCTTCCAAGACAGGGGGAACAGGCTCCGAGAGGGCAAGCTCAGAGCCTGCAGAACGCCCGGCCCGAGAGCCGGGCGTTGCTGTTTCGGGCGGGACCGCGGAGTCGAGCCCCGCGCGCGCCTCAGCCCGCGACGATCGGCCGCGTGAACGTGCCGCCCTCGGCGGCGAGCTTCGCGATGAGCGGGGCGGGCCTGAAGCGCTCGCCCTTCTCGGCGCGCAGCGCGGCGAGGCGGCCCTCGACCTTCGCCAGGCCGAGCGTGTCGGCGTAGCGCAGCAGCCCGCCGCGGAAGGGCGGGAAGCCGGTGCCGAAGATCATCGCCACATCGAGCATCCCGGCGTCGGCGACGATGCCGTCGGCCAGGCAGTGCGCGGCCTCGTTGATCATCGCGAGCACCATGCGCTCGGAGAGGACCTCGAGGCTCTGCGCCTTGCGCGAGCGCGCCTGGCCGAGCAGTCCCGCGACCGCCGGGTCTGGCGTGCGCTTGCCGCCGCGGTGGCGGTAGAACCCGAGTCCGCTCTTCTTCCCCATCCTGCCCGCGGCGAGCAGCTTCTCGAGCGCGGGCGCCTCGCTCATGCGCTCGGGGAATGCCCGGCTCAGGATCCCGGCGACCTTGTGGGCCACGTCGATCCCCACCTCGTCCACCACCTCGAACGGGCCCATCGGCATGCCGAAGCGCCGCATCGAGGCGTCCACCCCGGCGACCGGGTAGCCCTCCTCGAGCAGGTGCATGGCCTCCCGCAGGTAGGGCATCAGGATGCGGTTCACCACGAACCCGGGAGCGTCCTTCACCACCACCGGGGTCTTCCCGAGCCGCCGCGCCAGCGCGACCGCCGTCACCAGCGTCTGGTCCGAGGTCCTGGCGCCGCGCACCACCTCGACCAGCGGCATGCGGTGGACCGGGTTGAAGAAGTGGAAGCCGCAGAAACGGTCGGGCCGCTCGAGCCCGTCGGCCAGCGTGTCCACCGAGAGCGACGAGGTGTTGGTGGCGAGCACGGCGCCGGGCCGCATCCTCACTTCGAGCTCGGCGAACACCTTGCGCTTCACGTCGAGGTCCTCGACCACCGCCTCCATGGCGAAGTCGGCGCGCTTGAGCCCGGCGAGGTCGAGCGTGGGGTAGACGCGCGCGAGCTGGTTGTCGGCCTCGCTCTTCTTCGCGCGGCGCTTCTTCCCGCGCTCCGCCACCAGCGAGCGCACGGTCTGGAGCGCGCGCGACAGCGACTCGGCGCTGATGTCCCGCATGCGCACTTCGATGCCGCTGCGGCTCGCCAGCTCGGCGATACCGCCGCCCATCACGCCCGCGCCCGCCAGCGCCAGCCGCTCGACCGGCTGCGGCTTGATCGCGGCGTCGGCGACCGGCTCCTTCTTGGCGCGCTCGGAGAGAAGGAAGATGCGCACCAGGTTCTTGCACACCGGGCCCACCACCAGATCGCTCACCCACTCGGCTTCCATCCTGAGCCCGGCCTCGACCGGCTGGCCGAAGCCGTGCTCCATCACGCTGATGGCGGCGAGCGGCGCCGGGTAGTGGCCGCCGGTGCGCGCCCTGGTCATGGCGCGCGCGCGCGAGAAGACCAGCGCGCGGCCGAACGGCGTGCCGTCCAGGACGCGGCCCGCGAGCGCCTTCGGCCGCCACACGTCGCGCCGGCGGGGCGCCCGCGCGGCGCGCGGGTCCGCTGCGCGCTGCGCCAGCTCGCCGAGCCGGCGGTGGGCGTGCTCCAGCAGCCACACGGCGGGCACCGCGCGCGCCACCAGGCCGGCCTTCTCGGCGCGGCGCGCGTCGAGCGTGCGCCCGGTGAGCACCAGGTCGAGCGCGGTCGAGACGCCGAGCAGGCGCGGCAGCCGCGTGGTGCCGCCGAAGCCGGGGAGGATGCCCAGCAGCACCTCGGGCAGCCCGATCTGGGTGCGCGGCTCGTCGGCGGCGACGCGCGAGTCGCACGCCAGCGCCAGCTCGGTGCCGCCGCCCAGGCACACTCCGTCGATCGCGGCCACCGTCGGGCAGGGGAGCGCCGCCAGCCGGCCGAACGCGGCGTGCGCGCGCTTCACCAGCGCATGCACCGCGGCGCGGTCGGTGAGCGCGCCGATCGCCTCGACGTCGGCGCCGGCGATGAACGAGCCGCTCTTGCCGCTGCGCAGCACCACGCCGCCCAGGTCGGTGCGCCGCTCGATCTCGGAGAGCGCGTTCTCCAGGTCGCCGATGGCGCCCTCGTCCAGCACGTTGACCTTGCGCCCGGGGTCGTCGAACACCAGGTGCGCGACCGGGACCGGGGCGCCCGCGCCCAGGTCCACCGCCGGCTTCACGTCCACGAAGAACGCCGACATCAGTCACGCTCCAGCACGAACGCCGCGCCCTGCCCGCCGCCCACGCACAGCGAGGCGAGCCCGAGCTTCGCGTTGCGGCGCCGCATCTCGAGTGACAGCGTGAGCAGCAGTCGCGCGCCGCTCGCGCCCACCGGATGCCCGAGCGCGATGGCACCGCCGTTCACGTTGAGCCGCTCGAGCGGGATCTCGCCGAGCGCCCGGTCGCGCCCCAGCTCGGCGCGCGCGAAGGGCTCCGACTTCGCGGCCTCCAGGCAGCCCAGCACCTGGGCCGCGAACGCCTCGTTGATCTCGAACAGCTCGATGTCCTCGAGCGCCAGCCCTGCGCCCGCCAGCACCTTCGCCATGCCGAACACCGGCCCCAGCCCCATGCGGCGCGGCGAGAGTCCGGCGAACGCGAACGCGCGGATGCGGGCGAGCGGCGGCGCCGGCCAGCTCTGCGCGGTCTCCTCGTCGGCCACCAGCAGGGCCACCGCGCCGTCCGTGACCGGGCAGGCGTTGCCCACCGTGACCGTGCCGTTGCGGCGGTCGAAGAAGGGCCGGAGCCTGGCCAGCGCCTCCAGCGTCTGCCCGTCGCGCGGACCCACGTCGTCGCGCACCATCTCGAAGCCGGGGGCCGGGAACAGCGGCACGATCTCCTCGCGCAGCCGCTCGCGCGCCGCGACGGTGCGCTGGTGGCTCGCCAGCGCGAACCGGTCCTGCTGCTCGCGCGTGATGCGGAACTCGCGCGCCAGCACCTCGGCGGTCTCGCCCATGTTGAGCCCGCCCACCGGGTCGGTGAGCCCCTCCATGAGCGAGATGCGCGGCACCAGCAGCTTCGGGCGGAAGCGCCCGAACGCGCCGAGCCGGGCGAGCGGCGTCTTCGCGCGCATCAGGCCCTCGAGCCACTCGCCGTACTCGAAGGTGTACATGAGCGGGATCTGGCTCATGGATTCCATGCCGCCCGCCAGCACCAGCTTCGCGCGCCCGAGCTGGACGCGGTCCGCGGCATCGGCCACCGACTCCATCCCCGAGGCGCAGTTGCGGTGCACGGTGAAGCCGGGCACGCGCTCGGGGATGCCGGCGCGCAGCGCGGTGACGCGCGCCACGTTCGCGGCTTCGGCGGGCTGCGCGCAGTTGCCGAGGATGACCTCGTCCACGCGCCCCGGGTCCAGCTCGTGCCGGGCCAGCAGCTCGCCGATCGCGACGCGCCCCAACTCGTAGACCGGGGTGCGGCGGAACACCGTCCCCGACTTCGCGAACGGGGTGCGCACGCCGCCCACCAGCCACACCGCCGGAGCAGCCATCGCGACCGGATCAGTCCTTGCCGAGCTTCGCCAGCAGCTCGCGGGCCTCGGCCTGGTAGCGCGGGTCACGCGGGCTGCTGGTGGGCGGCAGCGCGACCGCGTGCTCCAGCTCGCGGCGCGCCTCGGCCTTGCGCTTGAGCATCTGGAGCGTGCGGCCCAGCTCGAGGTGGTGGTTCACGTAGTCGGGCTCGAGGGCGATCGCCTTCTTGAGATCGGCCACCGCGTTGTCCATCGAGGCGCCCTTCGGCACGCCCCCCAGCACCGTGTTCGCGGCCGCACGCTCGATGAAGTTGAGGCTCGCCAGCTTGCGGTTCCAGATCGCCCGCACGTGCCAGGCCCGGCCGAGCGACGGGTCGATGGCGAGCGCGCGGTCCACCTCGGACTTGATCTCGCGCGAGAGCGAGAGTCGGGTCTTCGGGCCCTCCTTGAGCGCCTGCCTGCCGAGCGCCACCGCCAGCGCCAGGTGTCCCTGCGCGCTGTCGGGCGCCGCCTTCACCGCGTCGCGCGCGTGCTGCACCGCGGCGCCCACCAGCCGGCGCTGCTCCTCACCCTTCGCATCCTCTCCCAGCTCCGACTCGGCCCGCGAGAGCCGGTGGAGCACGGTGAAGTCGCCGGGCTCGGCCTTCAGGGCCTCGAAGTATTCCTCGTAGGCGCCCTTCAGGTCGCCATGCGCGTACTTCTCCGCTCCGGCCGCGAGGTGCTCGGCCGCGCCGTTCGCGGCGACCGCCGGGATCGGCGTCGCGAAGCTCAGCAGGGCGGCGGCCAGCGCGGCGGCTCCGGCCGCGGTCAGGAAACGTCGGATGGTCATGGCTCGAGACCTCCTCGGCGGCGGAGAGCGCCGCGCGAGCCGGCACGATCGCCGGGCTCGCGCGGCACTCTCCCCCCGCAACCCCGCACCTGTCAACGGGCCACTGGGTCCGGGCCACCGGCCCGCTCGCCCCGGCCGGGGCCCGGGCGTTTTCGCTTGAGGGGGAAGGGACCGGGTGCTAAGCATTGCGGCCAGTCTGTGGACCCCCACCGGGCGGAGACCCGCGCACGGGAGGACGACGGAGTGGCAGGAACGCTGATCCGCATCTTCCTCGAGACGGTCTCGCGCCACCGCAAGCCCGCCCAGTTCGTGCGCAAGCGCGACGGCCGCTGGGAGGCGGTGTCCGCCGAAGCTGCCCTCGCGGACGTCGAGCGCCTCGCGCTCGGGCTGCGGCACTTCGGCGTCGGGCGCGGCGACCACGTCGCCATCCTCTCCGAGAGCCGCTGCGAGTGGGCGATCTCCGACCTCGCCATCCTCGGGCTCGGCGCGGTGTCCGTGCCGATCTACTCCACGCTCACCGCCCAGCAGTGCCGCTTCATCCTCGAGAACTCCGAGGCGAAGGTGGCGATCGTCTCGACCGCCGAGCAGCTCGCCAAGGTCGTCGCGCTGCTCGACGACCTGCCGCGGCTCGGCGCGGTGGTGGCGATGGACGCGGCGGGCAACCACCCGAAGGTGCGGAGCTGGAGCGAGACGCTGGCCCAGGGCGAGCAGGCCCGCGCCGCCGCACCCGACGCCTTCCGCGCGGCGGCCGAGGCGGTCGAGCCCGGGGACCTGGCCACCATCATCTACACCTCGGGCACCACCGGCGAGCCCAAGGGCGCCATGCTCACCCACTCGAACATCGCCTCGAACGTCGAGGCGTGCCTGAAGGTGGTGGAGCTGCGCCCCGACGACACCTCGCTCTCGTTCCTGCCGCTCTCGCACATCTTCGAGCGTATGGCCGGCCTCTACGCCATGCTCGCGGGCGGGGTCACCATCGCCTACGCCGAGAGCCTCGACACGGTGGCCGCCGACGCGATCGAGGTGAAGCCCACCGTGCTCACCGGCGTGCCGCGCTTCTACGAGAAGGTGTACGCGCGGGTGACGGAGAACGCCGCGAAGCTGCCGCTGCCGCGGCGGCTGATCTTCAACTGGGGCCTGGGCCAGGGCGTCGCGGCCGCGCGCGCCCACTTCGCCGGGCGCACGCTGCGCTCCTTCGGGGTGAAGCTCGCCGACCACCTGGTGGGCGCGAAGATCCGCGAGCGCGTGGGCGGGCGCCTGCGCTTCTGCATCTCGGGCGGCGCGCCGCTCTCGCCCCAGGTGATGGAGTTCTTCTTCGCGGTCGGCATCCCCGTCATCGAGGGCTACGGGCTCACCGAGACCTCGCCGGTCATCTGCCTGAACCCGCCCGGCAAGGAGAAGCCGGGGGCGGTGGGACCGCCCGTCCCCGGCGTCGAGGTCAGGATCGGCGAGGAGGGCGAGATCCTCACGCGCGGTCCGCACGTCATGAAGGGCTACTTCAGCAACGACGCGGCCACCGCGCAGGCGCTGCGCGACGGCTGGTTCCATACCGGCGACATCGGCCACCTCGACGCCGACGGCTACCTGGTCATCACCGACCGGCTCAAGGACCTGCTGGTCACGGCCGGCGGCAAGAAGGTGGCGCCGCAGCCGCTCGAGGGGAAGCTCAAGGCCAGCCGCTGGGTGACCGAGGCGGTGCTGATCGGCGACCGCCGGCCCTGCGTGGCGGCCCTGATCGTGCCGAACTTCGAGCGGCTCGAGCAGCTGGCGAAGGCGCAGGGCTGGAGCCACGCCACGCGCGCCGAGCTGCTGGCGCGGCCCGAAGTGCGGGGCATCTACCAGCGTCGCGTGGACCGGCTCAACGCCGGCCTCGCGCCCTTCGAGCAGGTCAAGACCTTCGCCCTGCTGGACCGCGACCTCACGCTGGAAGCCGGCGAGCTCACCCCGACCCTCAAGGTGAAGCGCCGGATCCTCATGGAGAAGTTCAGAGACGTCATCGAGCAGCTCTACCACGCCTCCCCGGCGCCTCCGGGCGCCTGAGGGGCTTCACTCCCACCGCAGCCCCAGGAGTCCGCACGCGATGAGACGATTCCGCACCCTGCTGACCGCCGCCGTGGTTTGCGCGGCGCTTTCCCCCACTCCCGCCCACCCGGCCGGCTACAGCATCTACGAGCAGGGCGCCGCCGCCCTCGGCATGGGCGGGACCGGGACCGCCGCGGTCCACGACGCGTCGGCCCTGTTCTTCAACCCCGCGGCGATGACCCGCCTCGAGGGCACCCGGCTCTACGTCGGCGGCAGCCTGCTGGCGCCCTCCACGAGCTTCGCGGGCGTGTCGCCCTATTCGGGCTACGGCACCACCGAGGAGATGAAGCGCCAGTACTTCTTCCCGCCCACGCTCTACCTGACCCATCGCTGCAAGGAGCGGTGGGCGGTGGGGGCCGGCATCAACTCGCCCTACGGGCTCGGCATCGAGTGGAAGGACCCGGACGCCTTCAGCGGCCGCTACATCGTCACCAAGGGCGAGCTGCAGGCGCTGAACGGCAACCTGTCCGCCGCGTACGCGGTCAACCCGCGGTGGAGCGTGGCCGCGGGCGCCGACCTGATGATGGCGAAGGTGAAGCTCCACAAGCACAACCCGTTCCCCTGGGGCGGCGGCGATCCGCGGGACGTCGCCGAGACCGATCTCAAGTCGGGCTTCACGCCCGGCGCCGGCTGGAACGCGGCAGTGTCGTTCGCGCCGAACGAGAAGTGGAAGCTCGGCGCCTTCTACCGCAGCAAGGTGGTGGTGAAGGTGGACGACGGTACCGCGACCTTCACGCAGCGCTTCACCGGCGACACCATCATCGATTCGGTCGTGACCGCGAACCTGCCGCCCAACCAGGGTGTGAGCACGGTGCTGCGCTTCCCGGCCATCTGGTCGGCCGGCATCGCCTATCACCCCACCCCGGCGTGGACGCTCGAGGGCGACTTCAACTTCTTCGAGTGGTCGCTGTTCAGGGACCTCCCCATCCGCTTCCACACCACCACCAGCCAGAGCACGACCGTGCTCGAGGACTACGACGACAGCTGGCAGGCGCGCTTCGGCGCCGAGCACCGGCTGCCGAACTTCACCTACCGGTTCGGCTACTACTACGACAAGGCCGCGGCGCCGACCGAGTCGGTGACGCCGCTGCTGCCGGATGCCGGCCGCCACGGCGTCTCGCTCGGCTTCGGCAGGAGCTTCGGCACGGACAACCGCTGGACCGTGGACGCCTACGAGCTCGGGCTGTTCGTCCAGGACCGCAGCACCGACGGCGTGGAGCGCGACAACTACAACGGCACCTACAAGTCCTTCGTCAACATCGCCGGCTTCAGCGTGGCCTACCGCTGGTAGCGGCTCGAGGAGAGCGAGAACGATGAATCGGAAAGTCCTTCTCTATGCGAGCGTCGCGGTGGCCGCGCTGTCGCTGGCCGGCTGCACCGGCCCGTGCTCGAAGATCACCGCCATCAACGCCCCCGCGCTGCGCAGCGGCAGCGCCGACTTCACCCGCTACGTCGCCATCGGCACCAGCATCAGCGCCGGCTTCGAATCGGGCGGCCTGGTGGATCGCCACCAGATCCACGGCTTCCCAAAGCTGTTCGCGAGCGCGGCCGGCTCGGCGGCCTACACCTACCCGAGCATCAACGGGGACGGCATCCCGCCGCTGCTCGCGCTCAAGTCGCTGAGTCCACTCGTGATCGACAGTCTCGGCCGCGTCACTGGCTCGCCGGTCAACATCGGGCAGGCCACCGCCTACCACGACATGGGCGTGCCGGGCGCGCTGCTCTTCGACGTGGCCGACAGCTCCTTCTACTACTCGAACCCGTTCGCTCGCCCGAGCACGATGTTCGACATCATCGTGCGGCACCGCGGCACCATCCTGGCGCAGGCGGTGAGCCTGAACCCGACCTTCGTCACGTTCGAGCTGGGCGCGAACGAGGTGCTGGGCCCGGCGACCAGCGGCTCGGGCACGGTCAGCTTCGACGTGCCGACCTTCGCGGCGCTGCTCACCGGCACGCTGACCGGGCTCACCACGGCGCTGCCGAACGTGAAGCTCGCGCTCTTCAACGTGCCGGACGTGACCTCGATCCCGTTCGTGACCACGATCCTGCCGTACGCCGTCGGCCCCGGCGGCGTCCACATCCCGTTCCTCGGCAGCAGCGGGCCGCTCTCCGAGAGCGACCATGTGCTGCTGACCGCCGCGGACTCGCTCGCCGTCGGCACCGGCGTCCCCGTGCCCGCGGGCGGCAACGGCCGGCCGCTGGCGGACTGGCAGGTGCTCACCGCCGCCGAGGCCACCAGCCTCCAGAACGTGATCAACGGCTACAACTCCGCGATCGCGGGCGCCGCGGCCGCGAGGGGCGTGGCGCTGGTGGACCTGAACGGGCTGCTGCGCCAGGCCGCGAGCACCGGCTTCGAGATCGGCGGCGTGACCTACACCAGCGCGTTCATCTCGGGCGGGCTGTTCAGCCTGGACGGCGTGCACCCGAACGACCTCGCGCACGGCATCCTCGCCAACGCGCTCATCGACGCGGTGAACGCCACGTACGGCGCCGGGGTGCCGCGCGTGGACCTGAGCGAGGCGGCGACGCTGAGCTCGTCCGAGATCCGGCGGGCGCGCGAGGAGGGGCTGGATCCGTCGAACCTCCGCGGCTTCCAGTCGGAGTTCCTCGCGCTCTTCCCGTGGAGGCGGTAGCGGTACGAGATGCGAAGCCGCAGGGATCCGCGTGCGACACACGCCATCTCCTGAGGTGACCGCGAGACCCGGGACGGGGCTGCCGGCCGAGCCGGCGGCCCCGTCGCCGCGCCGGGTGGAGCGCCGCGAGTGGGCGTGGCTCGCCGCCGCGTCCGCGCTCATCCTCGCGGCGGCCGCGCTCCCCTGGTTGTGGGCCGTGCTGCGCACCCCGGCCTCGCTTCACTGGGGCGGCTTCATCTGGTATCCGCCCGACGACAGCCTGCTGCTCTCCACGCTGTGGGAGGGCGTGCGGGGCCACTGGCTCCACCGCCCGCCCTACGCGCTCGCGGACGGACCGGGCGCGTTCTTCTATCCCGAGTACCTGCTGCTCGGCCACGTCAGCGCCGGGACCCGCCTCGACCCGGTGACGGTGCTCCACCTGACGCGGCTCGCGTGCGGCGCGCTGCTGCTGGCTACGCTCTACGCCTTCGTCGCGCGCTTCCACGCGAAGCCGCGGCAGCGCCGCTTCGCGTTCCTGCTGTGCGCCACCGGCGCCGGGCTCGGCTGGGTCGTACTGCTCGCCACCGGAGTGCGCTCCACCGAGCTGAGCATGCCCGAGACCTTCCCCTGCTTCGCCATGCTGGTGAGCCTGCACCTGACGCTCGCGCTGGCGGCCCAGCTCTGGGTGCTCGACGCGCTCGTGCCGGAAGACGGCGCCCCGCCGCGCGGCAGCTGGGGTCGCCTGGTCGCGGGCGCGCTCGTGCTCGCCATCGTCCAGCCATTCGGCACCGCGATCGCGGGGGCCGTCGGCGGCGCGTGGGTGGCCGTGCGCTGGGCCCGCGAGCGCCGCCCGCCGCGCGACTCTCTCCTGCGGCTGCTGGTGCTCGCAGCGGCCTCGCTCCCGTTCGTCCTCCACGAGATCGCGACCATCGCGCTGAACCCGGCCTACGCCGGCTGGCGTGAGCAGGTGCGCACGCCCGCGCCGCCCGCGTGGCAGTTGGTGCTCGCGGCCGGCCTGCTCCTGCCCTTCGCGCTGGCGGGCGCCGTGCGGGCCGCGCGGCGCCGCAGCGCGAACGACCTGCTCCTGCTGGCGTGGCTCGCGGCGACCGCGGTGCTGGTCGCGCTGCCCTGGTACCAGGGCCGGCGTTTCGACTTCGCGGCCTACGTCCCGGTCGCCCTGCTCGCCGCGATCGCGCTGGAGCGCGCGCGCGGGCCGGACACCGGGCTGGAGCGCGGCCTGTTCGTGACCTTCAACGCGCTGGGGAGCGTGCTGGTGCTGGGCGCGAGCCTGATGCTCATGGTGCGCCACGACCGCACGGTGTTCATGAGCCGGGGCGAGTGGGACGCGATCCGCTTCCTGCGCGCGCACGCGCGCGAGCGCGAGGTGGTGCTGGCGCCGCCGGCCGCCAGCCTGTTCGTGATGGCCTCGACGCCGCTGCGCGTGGTGCACGGCCACCCCGCCGAGACCCCGCGCGCGGCGGAAACGCGCGCGGCGGTCGCAGGGTTCTACCGCGGCGCGCCGCTCCCCGACACGCTGCTCGCGCGCGTGGACTGGATCGTGGCGGGAGCGCCCGGCCCCGTCATCCCGGCCGGGTTCGAGCGCGCGTTCGCCGCGGGCGATGCGGAGGTCTACCGGCGACGCTGAGCCAGACCGGGCCTGCTCAGGGCCCGCTGAAGAAGTCGGGCCGCGTCCGGCCGCTCCTCGACAGGGATCCTACGGCGTTTCCGCCACCACCGTCTCGGGCTCGCCGCGCGACACCACGACCGCGGCCGCGAGGTCACCGGTCACGTTGAGCGTGGTGCGGCACATGTCGAGGAAGCGGTCCACGCCGAGGATCATGCCGATCCCCTCGGCGGGCACTCCCACCAGCCCCAGGATCATCACCACCACCGGGATCGAGCCGGCCGGCACGCCGGCGGTGCCGATGCCGCCCAGGATGCAGATGAACACCACCGTGAGCTGCTGGGTGAACGCGAGGTGGATGCCGTAGAACTGGGCGAGGAACAGCACGGTCACTCCCTCGAACAGCGCCGTGCCGTTCTGGTTCGCGGTCGAGCCGACGGTCAGGACGAACCGGCTCACGTGCGACGGGAGCTTCAGCTCCTGCTCCGCCACCAGCAGCGAGGTGGGCAGCGTGGCGTTGCTCGAGGCGGTGGAGAACGCGGTGAGCATCGCCGCGCGGATGCCGCGGAAGAACCGCAGCGGGCTCATGCCGCCCAGCCACGCCACCGACATCGAGTAGACCACGAACTGCTGGATGGCCAGCCCGACCACCACCACCAGCACGTAGGCGCCGAGCTGGCGCAGCACGTCGTAGCCGAGCCGCGCGGTGAGCGTGAACATCAGGCACGCCACGCCCACGGGCGCGACCTGGATGACCAGCCCGAGCAGGCGCATCACCACGTCGTAGAGCCCCTGGAGCGCCTCCTCGAGCCGCCGCGCCGCGTCGCTCCTGGTGATGGCGAGGCCGATGCCGAGCATCAGGGCGAACACCATCACGGCCAGCATGTCGCCCTCGCCCATCGCCCGGACGATGTTGTTGGGCACCAGGTTGACCAGGAAGTCCACGCCGGTGGTCCCCGCCGCCGGCGCCGCGGCCGGGGCCACCGCGCGCGCGGTGAGGCGCGCCTTGAGGTCGGGCGAGAGTCCCGCGCCGGGCTTGAACAGGTCCACCATCCCGACGCCGATCAGCACCGCGATGGTCGAGACCACCACGGTGTAGGCGAGCGTCTTGAGCCCGATCCTGCCGAGGCGCCGCAGGTCGCCGAGCCCGGCCACGCCGAGCGCGAGCGCCGAGAGGATGAGCGGGATCACCAGCACGAAGAGCAGCCTGAGGAAGATGCGGCCCGCCGGCTCGGTGACGTTCCTGACGAAGCTCTCGAGCGGCGGTGCGGCGCCGAAGGCGAGATGCGCGCCCACGCCGAGCACGAGCCCGGCGAGGAGGCCGATCAGCATCCGCAGCGAGAGCCCGTTGCGCATGGGGCGGCAGTATGGGGAGGCGCGCGAGGAGGCGCAACCCGGGAGGCGTCCACAACGACGACGACGCGGGCCGGGGCGGCGCGCCTCACCAGCCGCCGGCAGAGAGGAGCGGCCAGCCCCTCAGCTTCCGCCGGCCGGGAAGGCGGTCCACCGCTTGAACCACGCCGCGATCCGGTCGAAGTAGCCCGGCGTCTGCTCGGCGCCCTCGTGCTTCGCCTCGGGGATGGCCCACGATTCCCAGCGGACGAGGCATCGCGCGGCCACCTGCCTGGTCACCGTGGGCGGCGTGACGTCGTCCCTGCCGGCGAGCACGGTGAGGAGCGGCACCATGAGCCGCGCGCAGGCCGAGATCGGATCGTCACCGCCCCGCACCAGCACGCCGTGGCGCTCCGCCACGTGCGGGATGGTCGAGGTGCCGAGCATCCGCAGGTGGTCCTGCGCGGTGCGGAACAGGCCCTCGGTGGCGACCGCGTCGCAGCTCCTCCGCTCGCGCGCGGCGGCGGCCACCGCCACCGCGCCGCCCGGGTCCTGGCCCCATGCGAACACGTGACGGCCGCTCCCGGCGCGGCTCCGCGCGTAGCGCAGCGCGCCCAGCATGTCGTCCACCCAGGCCGAGGCGAACACGATGGTGCGCAGCGAATCGTCGGTGGCCGGGTCGTGCCCGGGGCCGCAGCCGCGGTAGTCGAAGGTGAGCACCGCGAAGCCGCGCTCCAGGAACGCCCGCGCCGCGGGGAGCCGGTCGGCCGTGCTGCCGGCGCCGCGCCCGCCGATCACCACGGCCGGCGCCCCCGCGGGCCCGGCGAGCCACCAGCCGGAGACCGGCAGGCTGTCGGCGGCGGGGAACGTCACCGCTTCGGCGGCGACAGCGGGCGCGCCGGGGTTCTGCGCGTGCTCGGGCGCGGGACGTGCCGCGGGCGCGTCGCCAGCCGCTCCGAGGAGCGGCAGCATCGCCAGCAGCGCCGTTCGCACCGCGCGGACCGCCGGGCGCGTGCGCCGACCGCCGGCCCCGGGCGAGAGCGCGCCGCCGGCCCCGGGCGGGAGCGCCGCCGCCACGAGCAGCGCGGCGCGCGTCACGCGACCCCCAGGCGGGTCCACAGCTCCTCGGCCAGCAGCGCGGGCGGCACCGTGCCGCTCGCGAGCAGCGCGGCATGGAACTCGTAGAGGTCGAAGCGCTCGCCGAGCCGGCGCCTCGCGTCCACCCGCTGCTCGAGCAGCAGGGTCTTGCCCACCAGGTAGCTCATGGGTTCGGTGGGCGTGAGGGCGTAGCGCCTGACCTCTGCATCGGCGTTCACGCGCTCGATCATCGCCTCCCCGACCAGGAAGTCCACCGCCTGCTCGAAGCTCATGCGCCCGGTGTGAAGTCCGACGTCGATCACCACGCGGCAGGCCCGCCACAGCTGGTCCCGCAGCTGCCAGAGCCGGGTGAGCGGATCGAGGAAGTAGCCCTGCTCGTACATCAGCTCCGCGCAGTAGAGCGCCCAGCCCTCCGCGAACAGCGGGCTGTCGGCGAGCCGGCGCAGCCGCGAGCCCGCGCGCACCGCGTGGCCGAGCTGCAGGTGGTGCCCGGGCCAGGTCTCGTGGAGCGCGATCAGCGGCAGCGCCGGATAGGCATGCCCCTGGAGCTGCTGTGCGTGCTCGTCGCGCCGGCGCGACAGGTCCACGGGGGTCACGAAGAGGTAGCCGGTCTGGTCCACGTCGAACGGCGCGGGCCGCAGGTAGGTCGCGTGCGGCGTGGTGGCCCGCTCGAAGACCGGCGTGTCGAGGATCTCGAGCCGTGCGTCGGGAAGCGGCGCCAGGTGCTGCTCCTCGACGAAGCGGCGCGCGCGCTCGACCTCGGCCACGTAGGCGTCGCGCACCCGCAGTGCCTCGGGATGGCGCTGCCGGGCCTCGGCGATCTGTTCCTGCCACGAACGCTGCGGGTCGAGGCGCCGGGCCTCCTGCTCGAGCAGCGCCCGCGTGCGCTCGAGGTGCTCGCGGCCGAACGCCTCGAGCGTCGCGCAGTCCAGGCCCAGCAGGTGCTCGCGTTCCAGCTTGAAGTTCATCCAGCGCTCGCCGATGGCGATGCCGCCCCCGGCGCGCGGGCGGAGGTCCCGGTCGAGGAACTCCTGGTACTGGAGGAAGCCCATGCGCGCCCGTCCCCCGGCGTGCTCGATGCGCTCGGCCTCGCCGGGGAAGCTGCGGATGAGCGTGCGTGTCACGTCCTCGACGAAGCCCGGGCCGGTCGCGTTCACCTCGGAGGCGATCTCGACGAACAGCGGCGGCACCGTCCCCAGGTTCGCGCGCGCGGCCTTCAGGTAGTCGGGCACCGCCATCAGGCGCGCGAGCGCCGCCTCCTTGCGCTCCTCGAGCGGCGCGAACGGCCGCGCCATCAGCAGGAACACGCCCAGCAGCGCGGCCTGCGGGTACCTGACCGGGTCGCGCGCCGCGGTGCGGATCTCCTCGAGATCGGCCCGCTGCGAGGCGACACGCGAGCGCAGCAGCGCGTAGTCCACGCGGTGCTCGGGCGGTAGCTCCTCCCACGGCACCGAGGCGACCAGGCGCTGCTCCAGGTCACGCAGCCACGCGGCGCGCTCGCCGAAGCCCTCCGGCGTGTCGTCCGGGTAGAGGTGGTCGTAGTCGTGGATGCCGGCCGCGGTGGCGGCCACCGGGTCGTGCCGCATCGAGCACTCCACGAACTCCTCGCTCAGCGCGCTGAAGGCCTTGACGGTCTCGAGCATGGGTCTCCGGTGGGTGGCTGGAAAAGGCCCCCGCGCGTCCTGCGCAGGGGCCCCGGCACGGACGGCGCGGGCCAGGCGCGCGTCACTGGACGTGGACGACGTTGGCCGCCTGCTTGCCCTTGTCTCCCGGAACGACGTCGTACTCCACGCGGTCGCCCTCGGCGAGCGTGCGGAGCCCGTCCGACTGGATGGCCGAGAAGTGGACGAAGATGTCCTCGCCCGAGTCATCCTGGATGAAGCCGAACCCCTTCGACTCGTTGAACCACTTGACCGCGCCCTGGCTGCGGCCGGAGGAGCCGCCCGCGCTCGTGGTCGCGGCCGCCGGCGCCGGCGCCGCGCGCTCGCGGCGCCCGCCCTTCGGGCTGCGCTTCGACTGGTAGCAGGTCTTGCAGTAGATCGGCCGGTCACCGACCGGCACGAACGGCACCTGCGTGGGGGCTCCGCACTCGGAGCACACGGCGTCGTGCATGGGGCGCTCGGAACCGCCGTGCCGACCCGCCGACTCGGTTGCGCGAGCGCCACCGCCCGGGCGCTGGTTCTTGCGCTGCTCGCGGCAGCGCTTGCACCGGGTGGGCGCGTTGGTCAGACCCTTCGAGGCGTAGAACGCCTGCTCCCCCGCGGTGAACAGGAACTCCTCACCGCAATCCACGCACTTGATGTGCCGATCCTCGCCGGTAGCCATGTCGCCCCGAGCCTCCGAGAAAGGTTGGACGCATTGCCCGAAAACACAGATGCCCCGGCAGCGGAGGGCTGCCAGGGCGGCTCACACGATGAGACGGACGACCCGGGGAACGACTCGGATGACGGACTGACGGGAAGCGAGGCTCACGGACGTACCACGCGGACTGGACCGGGTCACCGTTGAACTGCGCGGAAAGTATAGGTTCGCCCGGAGAGGGGTGTCAACGGACGGGCGGGCTTCCCGGGCCCTCGCGGCCGCCCGGGGCGGCGGGCGATCCCGGCAGGCCGGGCGGTGCCGCCTCATCGCGTGTACGCGGGACGGCGCCGGCCGCTGCCGGGCCCCGACTTCGCCGCGGACGCCGCCGCTGCGTCGAGCGCGCCGCCGACCGGGGCGTGCGCGCCCCATGCCGCGATCTCGTAGCCCGCGCCACCGTCCGAGCTGGCGTAGCGGATGATGCCGGGATAGGGCGCGTTCGTGGCCGGAGGCGCCTGGAGATTCTCCCAGGCCCGGTGCTCGCCCTGCCCGCCGTCGAAGGGATTGGCGAACCCGGGCGCGAGCTGCGCAGCGACCTCCGCCGCCGATGCCGGGTAGGACCCGCTGTCGCTGGCGACCGCGCAGCCCTCGACCGCGAGCCGGAAGGCGTGCATGTTCTCGAGCGTCGCGGCCTCGCGCGCGCGCTCGGTCATGGCGTGATACCGGGGCACCGCGACCGCGGCGAGCACGCCGGCGATCACCACGGCGATGAGCAGCTCAAGCAGCGTGAACCCGCGTTCCAGGTCCATGGACTGGCTCCACTCCTTCCGAGGGAGATGAAGCCGAGGGGTTCCTAGCCCGGTCTATTCATGAACCGCCAGCCGAGAGTGCGAGATGCGCGGCAGCCGCAAGGAGTTCGACCGGCCGCGACGGAGTCGTGTTGTCAACACGTCGAGGAAGCGGCCGGTCGAACGACGCCGCGGATGGCGTGCAGATCGCGCTCGCAGGCGGCGGGCTCATGAATAGACCGGGCTAGCGCCGGACCTTGCAACCCGCGAGCCACGCGCGCCGCGCCTGCGCAACGTGCGGCGGTTGCGGTGCGCCCGTCGGGCGCGCGACCCGCGGCCGTGCAGCCCGCAATCCCCCGCGCCGCATCCCGCAGCGCGCCTCAGGTCCCGGCGCGCGCGCTCCGCCGCGGGCGCACGGCCGCGCACAACGCGCGCAGCACCTCGGCCATGGTGACGACGTCGAGCAGGTTGTGGTGGAAGACCGGGATGAGCCGGTAGGGATCGCCGCGCTTCACGTAGTCGTGGTAGAGCCCGGGCACCTCCTCGCCGGGCACGTCGCCGACGCGGCGGCGGCGGCACACGTGCAGCTCGAGCGTGGTGAGCCGGCAGTCGGGCAGCTCGATCTTCCAGCGGCGGCGCGCGGCATGCAGCAGGTCCACGTGGCGCGGCGGCAGCGCCAGCGGCACGCCGTGCACCACCGAGCGGCCGGCGAGGAACGGTGCGTCGTAGGACTTGCCGTTGAACGTGACCAGGAACTCGAAGCCGCGCACCGCCTGGTCGAGCGCGCGCAGCAGCGTCCCCTCCTCGCCGTAGTGCCGTGCGAAGTACTGGCGCAGCACGAAGTCCGCGCCGTTCCAGTGCATGGTGCCGGCCAGGAACACCGGGCTCGAGGCGAGCCCGCAGGTCTCGAGGTCGAGGAAGAGCGCGCGTGAGAGCCCCGCCTCCGCCAGCGCTCCCAGCTCGGGCTCGTGCGCGGGCGGCCGCTCGAGCCACCCCCAGTACGGGCGCGGCTGCTCGATCTCCGAGCGGAGGCGCTCGTGCACGTAGACCGCGCCGCGCCCGTCGCTCCACTCGCCACCCGGCAGGAACTCCTCGACGCCCACCGCGGGCGCGGCGTGGTCCGCGCCACCGCGGTGCACCGGCGCGGCACTCGAATCGGCCGCCGGCCCCATGCGCGCGCGCCGCCCGCGCGCCAGCTCGCCCAGCCGCGCGCGCAGCGCGTCCGGCTCAGCCATCGCCGCCCTCGCGCACCGCGAGCAGCACCAGGCGGCGGCTCTCGGTGGAGTACGCGCTGCGGTCGGCGCCGCCCCACGCCTCGCGCACCGCGAGCCCGTGGCGCGCGAACAGCGCGGTCAGCTCGGCGCAGGTGTAGGCGCGCAACTGGTACTCCTTGGTCAGCCGCGTGCCGCCCGCCGGGGCGATGTGGATCTGGCGCGTGATCACCAGCGAGCGGACCAGGTCGAGCGAGACCTCCTCCATGAGCAGCGAGCCGTCCGCGAGCTGGTTCCAGATGCGCTGCTGCGGGTGGGTGAGGATCCAGTCGCGGTTCGTCATGTCCAGGAGGAAGCGCCCGCCGCTCTTGAGCGCGCGCGCCACGCCGGCGATGACGCGCTCGTTCTCGGCGTCCGAGAAGTACCCGAACGAGGTGAAGTAGGAGTACACGCCGTCGAACGCCCGGTCGAAGGCCAGCTCGCGCATGTCGCCCTGCGTCCAGGTGACGGCGGCGCCGGCCGCGGCCGCGTCCTGCCCGGCGACCGCCAGGTAGCGCGGGTTGAAGTCCACGCCGGTCACGCGGTAGCCGCGCCCGGCGAGACCGATGGCGTGGCGGCCGTAGCCGCAGGCCAGGTCGAGCAGCGCGCCGCCCGCGGGCGGCGCCAGCGCCGACTCGATGAAGGCGACCTCGCGCCCGGTGACCTCGGGCGAGAACATCGGGCGGTAGATCTTCAGGTAGTCGTCGTCGAAGAAGGCGACGGGCCATTCGGATGTGGTCATCGGTCCTCGCTCGCGAGCCAGTGGCGGAGCAGCACGCGCGCCGCTTCCTTGCCCGGGATCTCGCGTCCGTGCATCAGGTCGGGGTCCTGCTGCTGGGCGGGCCATAGCGTCGGCAGCCCGACGCAGGCCGGGCAGCCGGACTCGCAGTCGCAGGCTTCGAGGTGTTCGAGCGCCGCGGTGGCCAGCTCGTCGAGGCGGGCGTAGCCCTGCTCGCAGAAGCCGAGCCCGCCGGGATAGCGGTCGAACATGAACAGCGCCGGGCGGCCCAGGTTCGACGAGTCGAGCTTGCCGCCCAGGTCCGCCGGGTCGCACATGCTGAGCATGGCGAGCAGGGTCATGAACAGGTTGCGCACGCCCATCAGGCCTTCGACCGGGTTGAGGCCGCGGCGCGCCACCGCGCTCCACGCCGCTTCGCCGGGCGCGAGCCAGAAGCCGGCGGTGTCGAGGGTGAGCCGCGGCAGATCGAGCGGGTGGTAGCCGATGGCGTCCAAGGAGTGGAACCTCACCTTCTTCATCGCCACGGTCTGCCACGAGTAGGTCAGCTCGCCGAGCGTCACCTGCTCGCCGCGCCAGGCGCGGCTCTCCAGCGTGCCGCGCACCCGGATCGAAGTGTCGAGCACGGGTGACGTGTAGTAGTCCACCCGGCGCGGTTCGACGCAGGCCGTCTTCTGCTCCAGGTCCAGGCTCTTCACGAACCAGGTCTCGCCCTCGTGCAGGTAGATCGCCTCGGGATAGACCAGCTCGAGCGCGCTGATCGCGTCCACCGTGCCGATCACCGCGTTGTCGGCGGCGGCGTTCATGATGGTGTAGGTGTTGTCCGAGATGGTGCGCAGGTTGACGCGCGCGGCCGGGAACTCGGTCTGCGCCCAGTAGGCGCGCCCATCGATCGCGCGCATCTCCCCTGCCTGCTCGAGCGCGGCGAGGATCGCGGCGGCCTGCGGACCGAAGGTCACCGCGTCGTCCACCTCGAGCGGCAGCTCGTAGGCCGCGCACGCCAGCTGCTGCGCCAGGATGTAGGGGTTGTGCGGATCGATCACCGCCGCTTCGGGCGAGCGCCCGAAGAAGTAGCCGGGGTGGCGCATCAGGTACTGGTCCACCGTCTCGTTGTAGGCCACCAGCACCGCCAGCGCGGGCGCGACCTCCCCGGGGCGGGAACCCGCTTCGGCGGCCGCGTCACCGGGCGCGGAGCGGGGACCCGCCCCGGCCTCCGCGCCGCCGGGCGCCCGGCGGGGCCCGCGCCCGGCGCGCCCGGCCTGCTGCCACAGGCTGGCGAGCGTCGGCGGCGCGCCGATCATCACCACCGCGTCGAGCCCGCCGATGTCCACGCCCAGCTCGAGCGCGTTGGTGCTCACCACGCCGCGCAGCTCGCCCGAGAACAGCGCCTGCTCGATCTTCCTGCGCTCCTCCGGCAGGTAGCCGCCGCGGTACGGGCGGATCGCCTCCCCGAGCCCCGGCCGCACGCGCTCCAGCCGCTCGCGCGCGTAGCGGTAGACCAGCTCGGCCGCGACGCGCGACTTGGTGAACACCAGCGCCTGCGCGCCGCGCTCGATCAGACCGGTCAGCAGGTCGCAGCCCTCGACGTTCGAGGAGCGGCGCTCCACGCGCGCGCCGTCGGTGTGCGGCGGGTTCCAGAACACGAAGTGCTTCTCGCCGCGCGGCGAGCCGTCGTCGTCCACCACCGTCACCGCGCGGCCGGTCAGCCGCTCGGCCAGCTCCTGCGGGTTGCGGATGGTGGCGCTGCACATCACGAAGCGGGCGTCACCGCCCAGGTGGCGCACCACGCGCTCGAGCCGGCGCAGCACGTTCGCCACGTGCGAGCCGAAGATGCCGCGGTAGGCGTGGATCTCGTCCACCACCACGTAGCGCAGCGCGCGCAGGAAGCGCGCCCACTTGGGGTGGTAGGGCAGGATGCCCTGGTGCAGCATGTCGGGGTTGGAGAGGATGAGGTTCGCGCCGTCTCTGAGCTTGCGGCGCGTCGCCGGCTGCGTGTCGCCGTCGTAGACGCCCGCAACCAGGCGCTTCAGCACATCGGGATGCCCGGAGGCGAGCCGCACCAGACCTTTGAGCTGGTCCTGCGCCAGCGCCTTGGTCGGGAACAGGTAGAGCGCGGTCGCGCCCGGCTCGACCAGCAGCGTCTCCAGCACCGGCACGTGGTAGCACAGGCTCTTGCCGCTCGCCGTGCCGGTCACCACCACCGTGTCGAGCCCGCCGCGCAGCGCCTCGATGGCCTGCACCTGGTGCGTGTAGAGCCGCTCGATGCCGCGCGCGGCCAGCGCCTCGGCGAGCGCCGAGGGCAGCGGGAACGACAGCTCGCCGCAGCGCGCGGGACGCGCAGGCAGCGTCTCCCAGTGCGCGAGCGCGCCGCGGTTCTCGGGACGATGCGCGAGGTCGGCGATCCAGGCGGCGAGCGAGCCGGCGTCGGCAGGGCCGGGCGGCCCCTCGAGGAAGCGGGTGGGTCGCGAGTGCATGCGTGGGACCTGTCGGGCCGCGCTGTGCGGCCCGCGAAGAGGGATGCGGGGGTGCTCGGGTCGCCGGGAGGGCCGCAGTATAGCGCGCGGCGCGGGCGGCGCCGAAGCGAAAAGCGGCGGAGTGGGATACCGCGGGTGCGTGGATGCTCGGAGCTCCGCGAGACGTGGCGCAGTTTGGCTTGTGTGGATCACTCTGGGATGGGTGCATCCCGCCCGCTGATCCAGCGTGGCCTCGCGAACATCCATGGATCCCCTGCCCGCGCCATCCCGCGCGACGCGCTGCTGCCAGGCTCATCTCCTGAGAGCTGCTGGTGAAGGGGGCCGAGCGGTTCTTGGGAGGTCATCTGACGACCGACCCCCTCGTCGCGCCGCCGCCTCGCGGGGCGCCCGCGACGGCCTTCACCGCCCGCGCGGCTGCAAGTCGCCGGGAACCTCGCCTTGCGATCGGCCGACCACGATCCTTTCGATTGGCCGAACCTCAACCTTGCGATTGGCCGGACGCAGGGATTACGATCGGCCGGTGCCTGAGACCCCCTTCTACCCGCGCTACGCCGGGCCGCGCCTGACCGAGGCGCTGGCCGATTCGCCGGTCGTGCTGATCCACGGCCCGCGCCAATGCGGCAAGACCACGCTCGCCCGCATGGTGGGCGATCCCAGGGGCTACACCTACGTGAGTTTCGACGACGACGTCGCGCGAGGCGCAGCCGAGGCGGATTCCATGGGCTTCGTCGCCGATCTGCCGGAGCGGGCGATCCTGGACGAAGTGCAGCGCGTGCCGGCGCTCTTCACCGCGTTGAAGACTGCGGTGGACCGCAAGCGCGCGGCGGGTCGCTTCATGCTGACCGGCTCGTCCAACGTGCTGCTGGTGCCGAAGCTCGCGGACTCGCTGGCGGGTCGCATGGAGATCCTGCGGTTGCACCCGCTGGCACAGTGCGAGCTGGTGAGGCGCCCGCCGCGCTTCCTGGACGCCCTGTTCGAGGGCGGCTTCAAGACCCGGCGGACCGAGCGGCTGTCCGGCCAGCTCGCCGAACGGATCGCCGCGGGTGGGTATCCGGCAGCGCTGGCGCGGCCGGCCGGACGACGGCGCACTGCGTGGTACCGCGACTACCTCGACGCGCTGGTCCAGCGCGATGTCCGCGATCTGGCCCGCATCGGCTCGCTCGACGCACTTCCGCGGCTGCTCGGGCTCGCCGCGGCGCACACGGCGCGGCTGCTCAACGTGACCGATCTGGCCGCGCCCTTCCAGCTCAGCCGGCCGACGATCCGCGACTACGTCACGCTTCTCGAGCGCGTGTTCCTGTTGGAGAGGCTGGCACCCTGGCACAGCAACCGCCTGAGCCGGCTCGTCAAGACGCCGAAGCTGCACCTCGGTGACGCCGGACTCGCCTGTGCGCTGCTCGGGGTGGATGCCGCCGCGCTCGCGGGGGATCGGCCCCTGCTGGGTCAGCTTCTCGAGACCTTCGTGTTCCAGGAGCTGCGCCGACAGGCGAGCTGGCATGACGAGCCCTTCTCGTTCTATCACTACCGCGACAAGGACGGCGCGGAGGTTGACATCGTCATCGAACGCGGCCCGCGCGCGCTGGCAGGCGTGGAGGTCAAGGCTGCGGCCACCGTGACCGCGGCGGACTTCCGGGGATTGCGCAAGCTCAAGGATGCGGCGGGCAGGCGCTTTGCCGGAGGCGTGGTGCTCTATGACGGGGAGACCAGCGCGAGCTTCGGCGATGGGCTGCACGCCGTGCCGGTGCGTGCCCTATGGGAGTCGGCGTGATCTGCCAGACGTGCGGAATGAGGAATCCACCCAAGTCCGGAGTCCCGAGATGACCACCACCTGGCAGGCAGCCCTCTGGCGGCAGTTCGGGGCCGCCATCGACATGCTCGAGAGCGCCATACTCGCCTGTCCCGACGGGCTGTGGAGCGATCGCTCGCGGCGACCGGAGTTCTGGCACCTGGTCTTCCACACGCTCTTCTTCCTCGACCTCTACCTGTCGGACTCGGCCGAGGGATTCGCGCCACCGCCACCCTTCACGCTCGACGAGCTGGATCCGGCGGGGCTGCTGCCCGAACGGCCATACACGAAGGAGGAGCTCTGCACCTATCTCAAGCACGGCCGCGGGAAGTGCAGGGCGACGATCGAGGCTTTGACGGGAGGGAAAGCCGGTGAACGCCGCAGGTTCGGATCAATCGAGGGCAGCGTCGCCGAGCTGCTGCTCTACAACATGCGCCACGTGCAGCACCACGCCGCACAGCTCAACCTGATCCTCCGGCAGGCCACCGATTCGGCCCCCCGCTGGGTGGCCAGGGCGAGGAACTGACCGGGGCATCGGCGCAGGCGCGCCGCGAGGTGGACGACGGGGTGCGGGCGCCCCCGCTACTCGATCGCCCGTGTGGTGGGCGAGAGCCCGGCCACCATCCACTCCTCGCCGCGCCGGTCGAAGCGCACCTTCCAGGCTTCGGTGGTGCCGCGGAAGAACACCATCTCGTGCGGGGTCTCATCGGCCGCGGGCGCGGCGCGCCACGGGCCCCGGACCAGGTTCCACTCGGCGCGGCGCGCCTGCTCGAGCACCGCGCCATCGCTGACGAGCCGCAGCGCGCTCTCGCGGTCGCCCGCGGTCATGGCCTGGATGAGCTGGACGAACGTCGCGTAGGGCGCGGGCCTCACGCGGTCCTCGACGCGCTCGAAGCCGGCGAGTCCCCAGCGGAACCGGTGCGAGGCGAACACGTGCGGGCAGGTGGCGCACTCGTCGAAGCCGCGAGCGGCCTTCCAGGTGCGCGTCGCGAGCTCGACCGTGGTGTCGTCCACGGCGCGGAATTCGCCCGCGCCGACGCCGCCCAGCGAATCAGGGCCGAGCGTCTGCGCCAGCTCCCAGCGGTCGCCGCGCGCGGCGCGCCACGCCATGAGCACCGGCTGCTGGCCGCCGGCGGCGCGCCGCCCGTAGAGCACCGCGATCCCCTCGGGGACCTGCGGCGGTGCGGTCGAGGACGCGCCGAACAGGCCGCGCGATGCCATCCCGAGCACGTTCATGCCGTTCCCCTCGATGGGCTGGGCCAGGATCTCGCTCCCGCTGCACCAGTAGAGCCACGGCCACGAGCCGGCCTCGGGGTTCGAGCGCGCGAACAGGTCCACCACCATGGCGCACGGCGCGCTCGCCACCTCGACGCCCGCGTCGAGCGAGTCGAGCAGCGCGCGGGCGCGCTCCTCCCACGAGGCGCGCGGCTCGTCCTTGAGGCGCATGCGCAGGTCGGAGAGCACCAGCCGCGCGGTGAGGCGCGCGGCCTCCTCCCCCTCGCCGGCGTCCCAGCGCTGCGCGATCGTCCGCACCGCGATGGCGAGGGAGTCCACCGGTACGGCGCTCGAGTCGGCCGCGGCCGGGACGAAGCGCGGTTGCCGCTGGCAGCCGGCGAGCAGCGCCAGCGCGAGCAGGATGGCGAGAGGGCGCGGCCGTTTCATGCGCTCACCTCGTCTTCCCCGGCGCCTGCTCCATCGAGACCTGCTTCGCGCGGCCGCCTCACGAGGTCACCTCGTCCTCGTCGGGGCCTGCGGCGCCGACCCCGGCTTCGCCGGCGCCTTCCGCGCGGGCGTCGCCTTCGCGGGCGCCGGCGGCCCGGGGACGCCGCCGGGAGTGCTCGGGCGCCGCGGCTCGATCCAGTCCTCGATGATCCAGTGCCCGTCGCGCACGCCGAAGTGGATGACGTAGCGCTTGACGCCCTGCGGGCCGTCGAAGCGCACCTCGAGCCAGCGCGGCCAGGGCTGGCCGCTCTCGCCGTACTCCACGGTCCAGGCGCCCTTGCCCTGCTTCGCGCCCCAGCCGAGGGCCAGCGCGTCCTGCACCTTCGCCGGGTCGCGCAGCAGCCTGCCGGCGGCGGTGAGGTTCCGGTCGGCCAGCAGCCGCACGAAGTAGACCAGCGTGGCGTAGGGCGAGGGCAGCAGGCGCTGGTCATGCAGTTCGAAGCCGGCGCGGCCCTCGGTGAACACGCGCTCGGTCAGGAGCCGCGGGCAGTCCGAGCATTCGATGAAGAGCGAGTCGGTGCGCCCGCGCGTCCAGCTCACCAGCTCCGGCCGGCCGTCGTTGTTGAGGTCGGCCCACACCGCCTCGCCCGGCTCGCTCAGCACCGGGAAGCGGTCCTCGTCCTGCGCCAGGTCCCACCAGCCGCCGCTCGGGCTCAGCCGGAACAGCGTGAAGCGCAGCGCACCCCCGCGGGTCTCGTCCACCACGCCCCACTCGTAGGGGTACTGCGGGTTGCCGCTCCACCACACGCGGATCTTCGGGTGATGCCCGCCCCGGAAGACCGCGCCCTGGATGCGGAAGTCGTCGCCCCGGTACCAGTAGAGGAAGCCCACGGCGTCGGCGATGTACTGGAACGGGTTGCGCACCATGAGCAGCACGAACGAGGGCGCGGCGGGATCCACCGCCACCTCGGTCTGGACGCCGAGCGAATCGAGCACCGGCTTGATCGCCGGCGCCTGGACCAGGTTCCCGCGCCCGAGCGAGCGCAGCACGCGGCGACCCATCAACCCGACCAGCTCGTAGGCGCGGTAGTTGGAGCCGCCCGCGCTGTCGCCCGCGTTCTGGTGGAAGCGCGCCTTCGCCTCGGCGGCCCAGGCGATGAGCGAGTCGGCCGAGGGCGGCGTCCACGGGCGCACGCCCTGCGCGCGCGCCGGCGCGGACGCCAGCGCCGCGGCCAGGAGACCGATCAGGAGCGGGACCAGGCGGGTCGGGATGGCGCGGTCGTGCGGGCGTGGGCGCATCGGGCGGAGTTCAGCGGCTCGGCGCCGCGGCGTCAAGCCGCAATCGTCCGCCGCCGGAGATTTGTCCGCGGCTTGATGGCGCCGCGGGTGCGCCGTTCGGCACACGCGGGGACATCCGGACCCGCGCCGCCGCGCCGGCCCGGCTGCCCGCCGCGGCGGCAACGGGCGCCGGCCCGCCGCTCCGATAGAAGTAGAGCCTGAGCAGCGGGCGCAGGCCCACGTCCGGGTAGATCGGCGAGGCGAAGCGGACCGCGCGGCTCGCGCGCAGCACGTAGCCGTAGAACGTCGCGTAGCGGATGGTGGCCTGCAGGTGCGCGGCGAGCTCATCCGACTCCAGGCGCAGGTGCCCCGGCTCGACCAGCGTGCCGGTCGCCAGCCGGCCGTTCCGCTCGTCGGTAAGCGGAACCCCGCCGACGGCCGTCTGGGTGCACAGCCAGCTCGCGAGCGCGACCCACGCGGTCACGGTGGCCTGCGCCAGCGTGTCCTCGTATCCGGGATAGGCCCGCAGCTCCAGTCGCGCCCCCGCGAGCTTCGCCGTGGGCGGGAACGCGCCGAAGTCCCAGCGCGCGCCGGTGTTCATGGCGGGGCCGCAGGAGAACTGGTCGGCGCCGCAGGAGGCACGGCTGCGCCCGTTGTCGAGGTACGCGTACCCGGCGAACAGGCTCACCGCGGCCACGGAGTCCACGGGCGTGGACGCGGCGAGCACGCTGAAGCGCCAGGCCGGACCCCGCAGCTGCTCGTGCGTGGCCAGGTTGACCACCGTCACCGCCCACCAGGTCGTGGCGTCCTGCGTCCAGCGGGTCCGCGGCACGAAGATGGCGGCCGCTCCCGAGGTGAGCAGCGGGACGCGGCGCTCGGCCACCGCAGCCGAGTCGTCGCCGGCGAAGACCTCGTAGCTCACCGATCCAGCGATGGCCTCGTTGCCCCCCCACTTGAGCGGCGCGAACGGCGACTCCCCCGACGCCCCGGACGCCGGGGCGGGCGAGGTCGGCCGGCGCAGGCTGTTCGTGGTGAACTGCCAGGAGTACTTCTGCCCGAGCGGCGTGCCGCCAGCGGTGCTGAGGTTCGGCGAAAGCTCGACCGTGTAGGTCTGGTTGAGGTCGAGCACCACGAGCGGCGCGACGTGGACCCGCCGCCGCGCCGCCTCCCAGCTCACCGCCACCGGCAGCCGGCGCGTGTCCACCTTGAGATAGACGTTGAGCGTGCTGACCGAGGTGGAGTCGAGCGGGGCCGCGAACTCGGCCCAGATCGCGGTCGAGTCATAGAGCACGAAGGTGGCGCGTGGAGCCGGCGAGACCGCGGCCACCTGCGGCGGCGGGCCGGCTGCGAGCGGCGCGGTCACCGGCCGCACCTTCTTCGAGCAGCCCGCGGGCGCGAGGACCGCGGCGAGGGCCAGGCCCAGCCGGACGGCGCGAAGCAGACGGGAGCGAAGTCGGATGGTCGGGCTCCTCGGGGACGGGGTCGCCTGCGATTGCGAGCCCGGCGATTCTAGCCCGGCCTATTCATGAACCGCCAGCCGAGAGTGCGAGATGCGCGGCAGCCGCAAGGAGTTCGACCGGCCGCGACGGAGTCGTGTCGGTGACACGTCGCGGGGCACCCACGCGAAGCGTGGGTCGCGGCCGGTCGAACGACGCTGCGGATGGCGTGCAGATCGCGCTCGCAGGCGGCGGGCTCATGAATAGACCGGGCTAGGGCCGCGGGCGCGGCCAATCCAATCGCAGGCCGGGCGTCCGGCGCGGGCGCGCCGGGCAGGTGACGCACACCCGGGCGCGGGCGGTCCAGGCCGGACCCGCACGAGTCGTCGCGAGCACGGAGGGGCGCGCGTTGCGGTTCGTCACGGCCGGGGACTATGCTTGCCGCCCGGTCCGGGCCGTGACCGGTCGGCCCGCCCGGAGGCAGCGACCCGCGCGTCCCCCTTCCCCGCGCGGCGAGACAGGTGCCCGGACACGGCGACCGGCGAAGCCGCGCCGGGAGAGGGCGTCCAGATGACGGTCCGTGGAACGCGCGCGGCGCTCACCGCCGCGCTGGCGGCGCTCGCGCTGATCGTACCCGCGTGCAGCCGCAACCGGAAGATCGTGCTGCCGGTGGTCGAGAACCAGCGGCCGGTGGTGCGCCTGACCCAGGCGCCCGCCAGCACGAGCCTGCCCTATTTCTACGCCTACGAGGTGTTCTGGACCGCGTTCGACCCGGACGGGCACGTGGACCGCTACCTCTACGCGCTGGACCCGCCCACCGGGGCGAACGCCGAGACCGCCTGGGTTTCCACCAGCGAGAACCGCAAGACCCTGCTGCTGCGCTCCGGCGACCCGGACACGCTGGGCACGAAGTCGAACCCCGGCGGCTTCCACGTGTTCGTCCTCAAGGCGATGGACGACCGCGGGCTGGCCTCGGCGCCGGTCGCGCAGGCGTTCTTCTCCTACACCGTGGCGCCCACCGTGGAGTTCATCCAGCCGAAGGCCAACCACCTGCTCCAGCCGATGGTCCCGCCCTCGACGAGCTTCACCTGGACCGGGACGGATCCCGACGGGCAGAGCACGAAGAGGCCGGTGAAGTACAAGTACCGGCTGTTCTCCGAGGACAACCAGGACTTCACCTTCCTCGTGATGCTGCTGCGGCCCGACTCCCTGCGCCGCTACTACGCACCCGGCTTCGCGGGCTGGGACTCGGTGAGCGGCGACACCGTCACGGTGCGGGTGTCGAACATGATCCCCTACAAGAAGTACGTGATGGCGGTGGTGTCGTTCGACGAGGCGGGCGCCTACTCGCCGGTCTTCAACTACGACGGCAACCTGCTCTACTTCCTGTGCCAGTACACCGGGCGCCAGGGCCCGCAGATGACGGTGTGGAACGAATACTTCAGCTACACCTACGCGACCGGCGGCTACAACCCCGACCCCACGACCTGGGTGCGCGTCGAGGTGCCGTTCGGCCAGCGCATCCCGTTCTGGTGGACCGCGACCGCCCAGTCGGGCGCCAACCTCAAGTCGTTCCGCTGGGCGATGGACATCGAGCGGCTGGACGACGAGACGCGGCGCACCAACGAGGCCACCGACGTCACGCACTGGAGCCTGGCGAGCGCGAGCACCCGTTCGGGCACGGTCGGCCCGTTCGCGGGCGCGTCCCCCGAGTCGCTCGAGCAGCACTTCTTCTACATCGAGGCCGAGGACGACAACGGGCTGAAGAGTCTGGCGGTGATCCAGATGAAGGTGATCCGGCCGTCGTTCGCCAGGGAGCTGCTGTTCGTGGACGACACGCGCTTCGCGCCCGACCAGTCCATCCGCTCGCGCCCCGACAGCGTGCTGGCGCCCGGGGGCCTCTGGCCGAGCGCGGCCGAGCTCGACACGTTCCTGTTCGCGCGCGGCGGCGTGCGCTGGCGCTACTACCTGCCGGTCACGCAGCTCAGTCCGCCCGGGATCTTCAACGGCTACTCCTTCGACACGCTCGGCACGCGCGGGCTGCCCGGGGGGCTGGTGCCGCTGGCGAAGCTCGCGGGCTACCGGCACGTAGTGTGGTACTGCGACCCGGCGCAGACCTTCACCGAAGCGCCGACCTACAACCGCTACCCGATGCCGACGCTGCGCTGGATCAGCCAGCCAGGCCAGGCCAACACGCTCGCCATCTACATGAAGCTGGGCGGCAAGACCTGGCTCATGGGCGGCGGCATCGCCTACAACAGCCTGCTCCCCTTCAACGTGACCTCGAACGACGTCGGCGGCACGGTGTTCTCGAGCAGCGCCGGCGAGCTGGCGCCCGGGCGCATGATGTACAGCGGCCCGCACTGGGAGTCCGAGATCACGCTGGGCCAGCCGCGGCAGGCGGAACGCAACACGGTCTTCCGGCCGTGGCCGGGCGCGCCCGACTACTCGGTGCTGCCCGCGCTGCTCCTGGAGCGCACGACGGGGACCGACCCGGTGCCGCCCGAGCGCGGAGCCGGCACGTTCTACCAGACGTCGTACCGGGGCGAGTTCCTCAGCAAGGCCAACCAGGTGGTGGAGGACGTGGACCCGGATCCGGACATCTACCAGGAGGGCGCGGCGCTCGACACGATCTACTACGCCCTGGGGGGCAGCGTGCCGGAGGGCGAGCCGATCATGACCTACTACCACGGCAGTGAGGTCGGACCGGTGGTGTTCTCGGGGTTCCCGCTCTGGTACTTCCAGCGCGCGCAGGCCATCCAGGTCGCGGACTTCGTGCTGCAGGGGATCTGGGGGCTGCCGAGAGCGCCGGTGACGAGGTAGCGCGCCGACGGCGGGGCCGCTGGGCCGGTCCGGCCCGCGCCGGCTCTATCGGATGAGCACGAATCTCCCGACGACGTGCCCGGCGGTCGAGTCCACGGTGAACAGGTAGAGCCCGCTCTCCACGTCCTGCCCGTTCCTGGAGATCAGGTTCCACGCGGCCTGCCCGTCGCCGCCCGTGCCATCGTGGTCCACCTGCGCCACGAAGTCCCCGGCCACCGTGTAGATGCGGATCGTGCTCTTCGTGCGCGGCAGGCCGAAGAAGTCCACGTGCCGGCCGAACGGGTCGCCCGGCACCGGCGGGCGGTCCCAGGGCGCGTGAGCGCGGTAGGGATTCGGCACCACCCAGACCTGCGAGACGTCGCTGCGCGCGGTCAGGTGCGGCACCACGATCGAGTCGAGCGCGGCCACCAGCGGGCTCTCGAGGCGCTGGAAGCTGGTCGCGCCCCCGCTCACCGTGCGCTTCTCCGAGACCGTGGTCACCACGTAGAGGTAGTCGAAGCCGTTCAACACCTCGCGGTCGGCCACGCGGTAGCGCCCGATCGGGTAGTGCTTCCTGCCGTACTGGATGACGTCGTAGCCGAGCGTGCTGTCCGTGATCGACGCGAGCGGCGTCTCGCGGTTGAGCGTGTCGGTGCCGAACGCGCCGATGAGCTGCCACTGGCGTGCGGGCGGCAGCTCGGACTCGCGCGACCAGTCGGAGAGCCGGTAGAGCCGGTAGCCGGCGAAGGAGAAGCCGGTCGCGCCGGTCATGCCGGCGCCGAGCAGGATCTCGGGGGTGTTGTCCCACTCGACGTGCACCTGGTGGTCGCCGCGCACCGTGCGATATGCGGGCGCCGGCGGCACGGTGCCCGGGTCGAGCCAGCGCAGGACGGTCTCGCGCCCGTCGAGCCCGGTGCAGGCGTCGCAGTCGGCGTCGGTCCAGATGCAGCGGCCGGCGGTGTAGGTCTCCTCGCTCGACACGCCCGGCGGGAATCCCGGCAGCGGCCAGTAGGCCGGGTCGTTGACGAACTTCTGCGGGCAGTGCGGGTCGTAGTTGAAGGTGATGCCGGGCGGAGCGGCGAGGCAGACCTCGTGCCCGTTGATGCCGGAACGGCCCACCACGGTCGAGACCACGTTCGAGTCCGGCAGCAGGTTGAGGCGCGTCCCGTTGTGGAGGAACGCGGCGTTGCCGATCGCGGCCGGCATGCTGTCCAGCTCCGCGGTCGCCACGAAGCCGACCGCGAACTGGAGCGAGGACCCGGGCGGCAGCATGGGGAACGGGCCCGCGCGCACCAGCACTGCGTAGTCGCGCGCGGCCGCGGTCGTCGCGCCGGGGTAGCGCCCGGCCAGCGCGTCGTAGCGGTCGCCGTCCACCACCGGCGGTCCGCCCTGCCCGGGCGGCAGGTCCTGCGCGAACACGGTGAAGTGGAAGGTCGTGTCCCGCCCCGGCGCGTGCGCCTGGGCGCGCGCCTGCGCCACCGCGGGGCCGAACGCATCGTTGTCGAGCAGTGCGAGCGGGTCGGTGCTGTGGGTGAACGGCACCACGGCGACGCACGGCAGCCCCGAGCCCGGCACTCCGTCCATCACCACCGGCACGGTGCCGCCGAGACGCGTGAAGCAGTCCTTGATGAAGGCCCCGAAGACCGAGGTCCCTTCGTGGATCACGACCGAGCTGGTGCGCCACGCCAGCCGGTCGTCGAGGTGCCCGCCGGGCTCCTGCCGGCCGCGCGAGTCGAGGTCGCAGTAGAGCCCCAGGTAGAGCTGCTGCAGCGTCTCCGTCCCGTGGTTGGTGATGGTGAACTGCACCCCCGCGATCCCGTCGTAGCCCGGCACCGACCAGGCGTAGCACTCCTGGTGCACCGACAGCCCCAGCGGCTCGTGATGCTCCCCGTTCGGATAGCCGTAGTTCACCGCCTCCGGGCGGTCGTCCACGTACTCCGCCGCCAGCACCTGCTGCGACGCGAACCCCAGATCCTCGTCCACCTCGCCGTCGCCGTCGTCGTCCTTGCCGTTGAAGATCTCCTCGTCCACCGTGCCGTCGCCGTCGTCGTCCACGCCCCGCTTCGAGCCCGGACGACCGGCCCAGCCGGTGAGCACGCGGTCCTCCGGGTCGAGCGTGGGCCGCCACTCCAGCATCGGCCCGCCCGAGACCCGCAGCTGGCCCCGGGCGTTGCGCGCCCCCACCCACAGCTCGGCGCGGCTCAGGGCCTCGTGGCCCGAGCCCCTGGGGAATTCGAAGGAGGGGTCGAAGGAGAGGCCGCGGTCGAAGAAGGCGTTGCCGAGGATGCCGGTGTTGGTGACGCGCATGGCGAAATTGCCGGCATTCAGGACCGGGCCGCGGTCAGCGATGTCGAGGACCGCCGCGGCGCGCCCGGGGCCGAGCAGGAGGAGGGCAAGCGCGGCCAGCGTTCCCGCCAGCCGGACGGACGGCAGGGCGCGCCAGCGCGCGGCGGGCAGCGCGCCCGCGATGAGCGCGGCCAGCGCGCGGACGGCGGCCGCAGTGCCCGCGATGAGCGCGGCCGGCGCGGGCGCGGCGAAGCGGAGCTTCAGCGGGATCTCCTCCTGGGGATGACCCGGCAGGATGGCCACGCCCCGGCCCGCGGGGCCGGCGCGGCACGTGAGCGAGGCGCGAGTCTATCGCCCGGTGCGCTACCGTGACAACGCTCGATGTGGCGGGGCGGCCGCATCCGGAGTGGCGGGAGCCGCGTCCGGCAGGAAGCGTGCGTTGACCGCGGGGCGGGCGGGTGCCTAGATTGGCCGGGTGTGCACGCTCATCCTCGGTGTCGGGGTCGCGGAACGCGGCTCGGTGCTGCTCGCCGCGAACCGCGACGAGGATCCGGCGCGCCCCTCCGACCCGCCGCTGCTGCTGCGGCGCTCGCCGCCCATCGCCGGCGGGCGGGATCGTCTCGCGGGCGGGACCTGGCTCGCGCTGCGCGGGCGCGAGGCCGCGGTCGCGATGCTGAACCGGCGTCCGGCCGCGCTCGAGCCGCCCGACCACGCGCGCCGCTCGCGCGGGCTGCTCGCGCTCGACGTGGCCGCGGTCGGGGAGACGCCGCGGCCCGCCGACCCGCTGCCCGGTCACCGGCTCCGCGAGCCGGTCGCGTCGCCCCGGGCATGGGACGCGGGTCGCGAGCCGCTGGCCGCGCGGGCGCTCGCGCGGGCGCGCGCGGCGCTCGCGGAGGCGCGCGTCGCCCCGTTCTCGCTGGTGTTCGCCTCGCCCGCGGCCTGCTGGGTGCTGGGGCATGACGGCCGGACCGAGGCCACGGTCGAGGAGATCGGGCCGGGCTGGCACGTGCTCACCCACACCCGGCTCGACGACCCGGACGAGCCGCGCGCCGCCTGGCTGGTCGGCCGGCTCGCCGGGTTCGCGCCGCGCTCGCGCGCCGAGGCCGAGGCGCGCGTGGCGGAGCTGATGAGCCGGCACGCGGGCGGCGGCGCGCCCGCGGTGTGCATCCACGCGGGCGGCATCGTCACGGTCTCCTCGGCGCGCGTGTGGCTCGGCGCCGGCGGCTTCCGCTACGTTCACGCCGAAGGCCGGCCGTGCGCCGCGCCCTTCGACGACTACTCGCACCTGCTCCCGGCAGGGGCCGGGCAGGCGGTCGGGCCGGAGCATCTTCGACCCGCCGCCGGGGAGGATCCATGAGACTCGACGGCCAGGTGGCGCTCATCAGCGGGGCGAGCCGCGGGCTCGGGCTCGCCATCGCGCGCGCGCTCGCGGCCGAAGGCGCCTCGATCTCCTGCGTGGCGCGCGCCGGGGACGCGCTGGAGCAGGCGGTGGAGGGACTGCGCGCGGCGGGCACGGACGCCCTCGCCGCCCCCGCCGACGTGACGGTCGCGGCCGAGATCGAGGGCGCGGCGCGCGCCACGCTCGAGCGCTGGGGCCGCCTCGACATCGTGGTGCTGAACGCCGGCACCTGGCAGGGAGCGCCGGTCCACGAGACCAGCGAGGAGCTGTGGGACACCCTGCTCGACCTGAACCTCAAGGGCGCGTTCCTGACGCTGAAGGCCACCCTGCCGTGGCTGATCGAGCAGAAGCGCGGCACCATCGTGGGCGTGGGCTCGCTGGGGGGCCGGGTCGGCCAGCCCGGCGCCGCGGCCTACGCCGCGAGCAAGTGGGGGCTGCGCGGACTGCTCGAGTCGGTGGCGCTGGAGGTGAAACCGCACCGCATCCGGGTGAGCATCGTCTCGCCGCACAGCGTGAACTCGGCGGGGCGCCGGATCGAGCCGGGCTCGCCGGAGCGCGACCGCGTCCTGGAGCCCGCCGAGGTGGCTTCCCTGGTGGCCTTCATCTGTGCCGCCCCGGAGCACGTCGCGCTGGGCGACGTCACGATCTGGCCGGTTTCCGCGGGCATCGTGTCGCGGGGGTGAGGGGCGCGCCGGGCGGCATTCGGGGCCGCCCCGGGCGCGGGCGGGCGATCCGCCGCGGCCGCCGGGCATTCCCGTTGACACCGCCGCCCGAAGCGCGCCTAGAATGGGCCCGGCGTGCGCTTCGCCGGCTGGTCATCGAGAGGGAGGGGGCCTGGGATGGAGACGATGAGCTTTCCCGAGTGCCGCAAGTGCAACGACGGGGTGCTGCTGCCGCTGTCCGACTACGGGCGGGACGGGGCGCCGATCACCTACAAGGCCTGGGTGTGCAGCAATCCCGCCTGCGGGTTCAACGTCCGCATCGACAACGGCGAGATCAGCCTGGGCCGCACCATCGGACCTTCCACGAAATGAGGTCCGAACCGTCTTGATCCGCGCCATCGTCTTCGACCTCGACAACACGCTGACCGACTTCATGAAGATGAAGGCGGACGCCGTGGAGGCCGCGATCGACGGGATGATCGACGCCGGCCTCAACCTGCCGCGCGAAGTGCTGCGCGCGCGCATCGACGCCATCTACCAGGAGAAGGGGCTCGAGTACCAGCGCGTGTTCGACGAGCTGCTCGAGCGCGAGTTCGGCGTCATCGACCCCAAGATCCACGCCTCGGGCATCGTCGCCTATCGCCAGGTACGCGCATCCATGAAGCTCTACCCGCACGTGCAGCTCGCGCTGCTCGAGCTGGCCAAGCGCGGCACCCGGCTGGGCGTGGTCTCCGACGCGCCGCGCGCCCAGGTGTGGCAGCGCCTGTGCTCGCTCTCGCTCCAGCACGTGTTCGACGCGGTCGTGACCTTCGACGACACGCAGGCGCGCAAGCCCGATGCCGCGCCGTTCCGCGAGGTGCTGCGCCGGCTCGCGGTCGAGCCGCGCGAGTCGCTCATGGTCGGCGACTGGGCCGAGCGCGACGTGGTGGGCGGCCGGAGCCTCGGCATGAAGACGGTCTTCGCGCGCTACGGCGACACCTTCGGCACGCAGGAGTCGGGCGCGGACTACGACGTTGACGACGTGTACGAGCTGGTGCGCATCGTGGACCAGCTGAATGGTGTTCCCGCCCCGCACGGCGAGGACGCCCGGACCCGCACGGGGAGGACGCATGGGTGAGGGCAAGGTCAAGGCTTCGAAGGCGAAGGTCCACCAGCCGCCCGAGGGCACTGCCGGCCTCGACGGCCACTTCCACGTGTACGTCTTCGACGTCTACAACAAGGCCTTCCTGCCCGGCAGGACGTGGGAGACGGTGGAGCGCGCCGTGTCCTTCCAGCGCCACGAGCAGGAGCGCATCTACGCCGAGCAGGAAGCGGATCTCGAGTTCTTCGACCTGCCGTTCATCTCCTCCGACCCCGATCTGCCGGGCCGTGTGGAGCGCGACGCCGAGTACAGGCAGCGTCTGATCCGCGAGCTGACCTTCGAAGCCCGCGCGCGCGCCCGCAAGCGCTGACGCGGGACGCGGGATGCTAGCCGTGCTGCTCGCCGGGGCGCTCGCCACGCAGGCGCCCGCGGACACCGCCGTGCGCGTGCCCGGCATGCCGCTGCGCTTCGGGCTGCCGCGCGCGGCGGTCGAGGCGCGCGGTTTCCACGCGCCCGCGGCCGGCGACCCGGCCGAGCGCGCCGGCTCCTGCCGCTTCTTCGGGCTCGACGCCGAGGCCGTGCTCACCTTCGAGGACGACCGCCTCGCACGCGCGCGCGTCGAGGTGAAGGACGCCGCCGGCCACCAGGTGAGCTACGTCGAGGACCAGCTCGCGCGCCTCGGCTACCGCCGCCGCTGCACCGAGCGCAGGCCCCGGCAGAGCGTGTGCGACTGGCTGGGGAAAGCGAGGGTCCATCTCGAGGTGGCCGGCGGGCAGCTCAAGGCGACCGTCGAGCCGCTGCCGCCGTCCGTGCGCGCAGCGGTCGTTCCGCCTGCGGTGCGCGATTCCGCGGCGGGCATGGTGGTCGCCGATCCCGTGCCGGTCTCGCCCGAGACACTCGCCGTCGCCGAGGGCCCGCTGCAGATGCGCTACGCGAACGCCCGAGTGCTGGAGCGCGCGCCCGTCGATTACCCGGAGGCCGCGCGCAAGGCGGGCGTGCAGGGCCGGGTCCGGCTGCTCGCCCTGGTCGGGCCCGCGGGCGACGTGCTGGAGGCGCACGTGCTGCGCGGCATCCCCGAGCTGGACGCGGCCGCGCTCGACGCCGTGCGGCGCTGGCGGTTCGAGCCCCGGACCTGGCAGGGCCGGCCGTGCCGCTACCGGGTGGTCATCCCCGTCACCTTCCGGCTCTACTGACATGCTCCTGCTCACGGCCGAAGAGATGCGCCGCCTCGACCGCGCCACCATCGCGGGCGGGCACTGCGCGGGCCCCGACCTGATGGAGCGCGCGGGGGCCGGCGTGGCCGCGGCGATGGAGCGGCGCTACGGCTCGCCGCTGGCGCTGCGCGTGCTGGTGCTGTGCGGCACCGGCAACAACGGCGGCGACGGCTTCGTCGCGGCGCGCCACCTGCGCGCGCGCGGCGCCGACGTCACGGTCGGGCTGCTCGGCTTACCCGACCGCGTCCAGGACGACGCGCTCGTCCACCTCGAGCGGATGCGCACGGCGGGTCTCGCGGCGCAACCGCTCCTGTCCGAAGAGGACCTGGCGCTGCTGGTGGCGTCGCGCGAGCCCTGGGACTTCGCGCTCGACGCGGTGCTCGGCACCGGCGCGCGGGGCGAGCCCGAAGCGCTGGCCGCGACCGCGGTGCAGGCGCTGCGCGAGCTGGACGAGGCCGGCACCCGCGTGGTGGCGGTGGACCTCCCGACCGGCGTCGGCGCCGACACCGGCGAGATCGCGCGCCGCGCCGTGCGCGCGGACCTCACGGTAACCTTCGGCCACCCCAAGCGCGGGCACGTCCTCTACCCCGGACGCGCGTTCGCCGGGGACCTCGAGGTGGTGGACATCGGGCTGGTGGACGACGATGGCGACCCGCGCGGCTTCCACTTCTCGCTCGCGACGTCCGCGGAGATGGAGGCGCTCATCCCGCAACGCGACCCGCGCGCCCACAAGGGCTCGGTGGGCCGCGTGCTCGTGGTGGGAGGCTCGCCCGGGCTGACCGGCGCGGTGGCGCTCGCGGCGCGCGCCGCCTCGCGCGCGGGCGCCGGCTACGTGCAGGCCGCGGTGCCGGCGAGCCTCAACGACATCCTCGAGGTGAAGCTCACCGAGGAGATGACCATCCCGGTGCCGGAGGCGCCACAGCGCACGCTGGCGCTCGCCGCGCTCACGCCGGTGCTGGCGCGCGCCGCGGAGGTGGACGCGCTGGTGCTGGGCTCGGGCCTCTCGCTCGGGCGCGAGTGCGCGGAGCTGGTGCGCCGGCTCGCGGCGCAGGCTCCCGCGCCGTTCGTGCTCGACGCGGACGGGCTCAACGCGTTCGCCGGAGCGGCCGGATCGCCCGGCGCCGGCGCGGCGCCGCGCGTGCTCACGCCGCACCTCGGCGAGATGGCGCGCCTCACCGGCGAGAGCGTCGCCGCGCTCGAGGCGGGCCGGCTCGACGCGTGCCGCGAGTGGGCGGTGCGCTGGGGCTGCGTGGTGGTGCTGAAGGGCGCACCGACCGTGACGGCGTCAGCCGACGGCCGCGCCACCGTGAATCCCACCGGCAATCCCGGCATGGCGACCGCGGGGATGGGCGACGTGCTCGCGGGCGTGATCGCGGCGCTGCTCGCGCAGGGGCTGGCGCCCTACGACGCCGCGCGCGCGGGCGTGTTCGTGCACGGGCTGGCGGGCGACCTGTGCGCGCGCGACCGCGGCGCGGTGGGCTTCACCGCCGGCGACGCGGCCGGGATGCTGCCCGCCGCGCTGCGTGAGCTGGGGCGCGCCGGCGATGCGAGCCGCGGCGTCCCGCGGACGGAGCGACGGCCCGCGCGGTGAACGCGCGGGCCGTCGGAAGCGGCGCCGGGGCCGGACGGGAGGCGGGAGTCCTACAGGTGCGCCTGGATCTTCGACAGGATCGCCGGCTTCGGGTAGTTGCCGACGAGCCGCTCGACCGGCTGGCCGCCCTTGAACAGCAGCAGCGTGGGGATGCTCTGCACCCCGTAGCGGATCGAGATTTCCTGGTCCTCGTCCACGTCCAGCTTGACGACCTTGAGCCTGCCCCGGTACTCGGTCGCGATCTCCTCGATGGCGGGCGCGACCGCGCGGCACGGTCCGCACCAGGCAGCCCAGAAATCCACCAGCACCGGTATCGTGGACTGGATCACCTCGGTCTCGAAGCTCTCGCCGGTGACGGCGACCGCGTTTCCCATCGCAACACCCCCTTCAACACTCCGGTATCCGAACGACCGCCCCTTGGGATGCCGGCGGGGCGGAAAGGATGCGGGGCCCGTGAATCGTCTGCGGCAGGATAGGAAGCCCCCGGCCGAGCGTCAACTCGTCCGCCGTCCCGCTCCGGCGCGCGCGCCACGACGGCGCATGACACCGTCATGATCCCGCTGCGCGACCACGACCCGCCCGCCGTCCCGCTCCGGCGCGCGCGCCGCGACAACCCGTCCGCCACCGTGCCGTTCGTCTCGCGCGCGCTGATCGCGCTCAGCGCGGCCGTGTTCCTCTATCAGGCGCTGCTTGGACCCGACCTGCGCGCGTTCGTCTACGGCTGGGGTCTCGTGCCGGTGCGGCTCACGCTCGCGCTGCGGTTCCACGAGGAGCCGGTGGCGGCCGCAGGGCTCACGCTGCTCACCTCGATGTTCCTGCACGGCGGCTGGTCCCACCTGATCGGGAACATGTGGTACCTGTGGATCTTCGGCGACAACGTCGAGGACCGCCTCGGACACGTGCGCTTCCTGCTCTTCTACCTGGCGAGCGGCGTGGTAGCCGGGCTGCTGCACTTCCTCACCCACTCCGCCTCGGAGCTGCCGACCGTGGGCGCGAGCGGCGCCATCGCGGGCGTCCTCGGCGCGTACACCGTGGCGTTCCCGCGCGCGCGCGTCGTCACGCTGATCCCGCTCTTCCCGTTCTTCCAGATCGTGGCACTGCCGGCGTTCCTGGTGCTGGGCCTGTGGTTCGTGCTCCAGTTCGTGCTCGGCCTGGGCGCGCTGGGGGGCTCGACCGGCGGCGGCATCGCCTGGTGGGCCCACATCGGCGGTTTCGCCTTCGGCTGGCTCGCGATGCGCCTGCTGGGCGGCTCTCGCCGCTCGCAGGCATGGGTGCGCTGAGGCCGCGGCATTCTCCACGGCCGCATCTTCCACTTGACCACCGCAGCGGTCGGGCCTAGCGTCCTGCCGTCACCAAGGACGGTCACCCCGGCGCGCGCCGCTCGCGCCGGTAGCCGTGCGCCGGGGCCCGGCGCACGCCGGGGCGCCGGTGCCGCTTTCTTACCCGCTCCCCGGGAGCAGCCATGATGGCCCGCTTGCCCGCACGCCCGCCTCCCGCGCCGCCCGGCGCTCCCGATCCATCCGTCCCCTCGTCCAGGGCTGTTCGCCCCTCTCCAGACCCGGAGGTCCCCATGTCCCGTCGCTCCTTTTTCGCTCCGTTGCTCGCTCTCTCCCTGGTCCTGCTGCTGTCCGCCGCGGCGCGCGCCGACGGCGAGGTCAAGGCCGAGGCCGGCAAGGCCGTGACCGCAGGTGGCGAGACCCGCGTCGCGCGCCCGCCGCTCACCGCCGAGGAGAAGGCGCTGCTCGCAGTCGAGGAGCAGAACCAGGCCCAGGTCGAAGCGCTCGTGAAGAGCATGGCCGGCCTGCCCGACGGTCCCGCGCTGCGCGCGCTCGAGCGCAAGATCGAGCAGGTCAAGCGCGAGGGCCAGTTGCAGTTCCTGCGCGTCAAGGTCCAGTTCGCGCGCCAGCGCGGCGATCTCGCCGCGGCGCACGAGGCCGAGCGCATGATCAACCTCATCCTGAACCCGCCGCCCGCGACCCCCGGCACCGTCGCCCGTCCCGAGCCGGGGAAGGAAGGGGGCCGGCCGTGAAGCGCGCGATCCTCGCGCTGGCGATGCTCGCCGTCGCGTCGCCCGCGCTCGCCCTCATGGTCGAGGTCCCGCTCGACCGGCTGATCACCTCGTCCGACGCGGTGGTGCGCGCGAAGGTGACCGGCCTCGAGAGCCACTGGACCGCCGACCACTCCACCATCGTCACCGACGTGACCCTGTCGATCGAGGAGAGCTGGGCGGGCGATCTCGCCGCCGGCGCCCCGCTCGTGCTGCAGGTCGAGGGTGGCGAGGTCGGCGACATCGGCATCCGCTCCGAGCACCAGCCGGTCTTCTCTCCCGGAGAGGAGACCGTGCTGTTCCTGAAGGCGACGTCCAACGCCCGGCTGCGCGTCAACGCGGTCGAGCAGGGCAAGTACACGGTCCTCGGCGATCACGTCGTGGGCTTCCGCCAGCAGGCCTTCCCGCTCGCCACGCTGCGCGCGACGGTGAACGGCCTGACCAGGTCCCGCGACCACTGACCACCCACTCGAGGAGGAGGACCGCCATGAAGCGATTGAACTCGTGGGCCGTGGCCATGGCCGCGGTCTTCGTCTCGATCGCGGTGTCCGCGTCCGCGGACCCCGTGATCAGCACCGTCGCGCCGAGCATCACGGCGGCGAACACCGGCGTCACCGTGACGGTGAGCGGCACCGGGTTCGGCGCCCTGGATGACCGGGTGTACTTCCCCGGCACCAGCAACTGGGTCAATCCGAATTCCGCCGGCGCCGGCTGGGTCATCGCCCGCGTGCCCGGGACCTGGAGCGGCAACGTCCAGGTCCAGAGCCACGGCGCCGGGAACCTCAGCAACGGCGTCAACCACAACATCAGCTTCTCGCGCGCCGGCCAGTGGTCGGGCGCCACGTTCACCTGGTGGCTCAACCAGAACGGCGCGCCGGGCTGCACGGTGAATGAGACCTACGGCGCCGTGGGCGCCGGGTACGACACGTGGGCCTGCGCCTCGGGCATCGCCCCGAGCTACCAGGGCACCACCGCGACCGGCACCTCGAACCACACCGACGGCATCAACGTGCTGGGCTGGGTCAGCTCGGGGTGGGGCGACCCCGGCACCATCGCCGTGTGCAACTGGCGCTACTACATCGTCTCGGGCGACTACATCGAGTTCGACATCAGCTTCAACTCCCAGAACTACACCTGGAGCTGCGCCGGCGCCGGCGGCTCGATGGACGTCCAGAACATCGGGACGCACGAGGAGGGACACTCGATCGGGTTCCTCGACCTCTACGGCACGTTCGACCAGAACAAGACCATGTACGGCTGGTCGTCCAACGGCGACGTCACCAAGCGCACGCTCGATCCCTACGACGTCGAGGGCGCGGAGTACCTGTACTCCCACACCGGCCGCGCGAACCTGACTTCGGGCACGCCGGGGGGCTGGTACGGGCCGCTGGTGCCGCGCAACACCAACGACGCCACCGGCGCCTACGCGCCGCTGCCGGCCACGCTCAACGGCAACGCCACCGTCTACCTGAACGAGGCGATGGCCAACACCGGCGGCGACTGCGCGGCGCCCTACGGCAACAACAGCCTCTACCTGGACGACGACCTGGTCTGGTACACGAACTGGGGCGGCGTCTGGGGCGCCGGCTCGACGCTCGGGCTGTGGCTCAACCTCGGCACCTACGTGCGCGGCGGGCGCCACACGCTCAAGAACATGATGGACACCAACTCCGACATCGTGGAGTCCAACGAGTCGGACAACACCTACCAGACGCAGTTCGTATGGAGCCCGTACGCGCTCGCCGACCAGACGCCGGTCACGCGCAACGCGCCGCCGGTGCTGGGTCCGTTCGGCGCGAGGAACTGCGACGGGTTCGCCTTCACCGGCAACTGGTGGGGCTGCATCGCCACCATCCCGACGACCAGCGGCGACGACTACGACGTCCAGCTCTTCAACGACTACACCGGCAGCACGGCCGGCTTCTCCACGGCGCTCAAGACATCCGCCTACGGCAGTACGAATTCCGATTTCGTGCTGTTCAACGGCAACAACGGGAGCGTCGGCTACGGTGCCACGCGCTGGATCGGCGTGGACCGCTACTCGGCCGGCAGCGCAGCCAACGTCGTCGTCTCCGCCAGCGGACGGCTCGGCTCGGCGCTCCTCCCCTCCACCACGTACGGCTCGAGCGTCACCACCAGCGCCACGATGAGCGCCAACCAGATCGTGAAGGTGCACGAGGTGTACCTGGGCAGCACGGCGATCACGTACACGTTCAAGCTCACCAACGACTCGGGCACCGCGGACCTCAACATCAGCCTGTACGCCGCCACCGGCGACTACTACTCGAAGGGTGAGTATGTGGGCACGTCCCAGGTGATCGGCGCCGGCACCAACGAGAGCTTCAATTACCTGCCGCCCTCGACCGGCTACTACGGGCTGGTGGTGTGGAAGAGGAACGCCACCGACCTGCCGCTGGCGAACAACTACACGATCAGCGTGGGGCCGGCGCTCTCGAACCTGAACGCCGGGGTGACGCCGGGCGGCTTCAGCTCGCCGGTGGTGCCGCGGAACCTGAGCGACGCCGCGCTGGGGAACGCGGTGCTGACGTCCACGCTGGACGGGAACAGCAACTCCACCTGGCTCAACTGGGCGATCCAGCAGGAAGGGCCCAACACCGTCCCCGGGTTCGGCAGCCGCATCTACCTGGACGTGGACGAGTACGTGGCCTGGGGCGTCTGGGGCGCAGTCGGGCCGGCGACCTGCCAGGTCGTCAACATCGGCCCCGTCACCGTCCGCGGCGGGCGCCACGAGCTCACCGACTACGCCGACTACGATGCCGCGCTCGCCGAGTCGAACGAGAGCGACAACCTGTGGAGCGGACAGTGGGTGTGGAGCCCGCTGGTGCTCGCGAAGAACACCGCGATCATCCGCAGCGCGCCGCCCACGCGCGGCCCCTACGCCCAGCCCAACGCCGACGGCATGCAGTTCACCCGCACCGCCGGCTATGCCTGGGTGGTGGGATGCGCGGGCAACGTGTCGGGCGACGACTACGACATGTACTGCTACGACGACTACACCAACAGCACGACGGGATTCAGCAACCTGCGCAAGTCGTCGGCCTACGGCAGCAACCTCACGGACTTCGTGGTCGGGCACTACTCGGGCACACCCACCACGGTGTACCCGGCGGCCGTGCTCTACTCGGCGGGCGGCGGCGGCCAGCCTCTGGTCGCCGATCAGAGCGACTCCTACGGCCGCGCGGGAGCCGGGAGCGAGGTGGTCTACGCGAACCAGTCGCTCGGCGTGAACCGCATCACCGATGTCTACGAGGGGTACTTCGTCGCGGGCACGACCTACCACATCGTGCTCACGCGGAACTCGGGGAGCGCCGACCTGGCGTTCGCGGTCTTCTCCGGGGCCTGGGGCGGGATCTACAACCGCGGCGAGTACGCGGGGGGCTCGATCGCCATCTCGTCCACCCGCGACACGCTGGCCTTCGCGGCCAGCGTGACCGGCTGGCACCCGATCGTCGTCTACCGGTACTCGGGCAGCGACCTGCTGGCGCTGACCTACAGCCTGGCCTGGAACACGGTCTCCACGGTGGACGTCCCGGCCGGTGACACGCGCTTCACGCTCGACTTCGCCGGCGCATCCCCCAACCCGATGGTGGACCGCACGCGTCTCGCGTTCACGCTGGCTGAGGCCGGCGCGGCGCGGCTCGCGCTCTACGACCTGGTCGGGCGGCGGGTGCGCGTGCTGGCGCAGGGCGTCCACGGCGCCGGACGTCACGAGGTGACGTGGGACGGCACGGGCGAGGACGGCGCGCGGCTCGGCGCCGGCCTCTACTGGGCGCGGCTCGAAGCCGCGGGGAGGGTGTTCACGAAGCGCGTGACCGTGCTCCATTGAGCTGACACTCCCGAGTGGTCACGCAGGCGGGCCCGGGGCGGCGACGCTCCGGGCCTCGCCATTCCCGCGCGCGGGCGGGGCGCGGCGTTCTTCCGCTCATCTCGCGCGGGAAGTCCCCAGCCGCGACGGCGGACCGACGGGTCGCGCAGTGCTGCAGGCTCCGCGCGATAGGGAATCCACGACCCCGCGCGGGCCGGCCGCTTCATCCCATCGATTGCGCCCGGAGGACGCCCCTGCTTCCGCAATCCCACCGGAACCGTTAGCATCGTCGCCCGCGCCCGGGTGGCGCCCATCTCTCAGGGAGGAACATTGCGCAGCGACCTCGACCGCCTGATGCAGGAACACGGCCTCGCCGGCATGGTGGTGTTCGCACACGACCGCTACAGCCTGGCGATGCACTACGTCACCGGGCAGAAGCTCCACTACGGGATGTATTTCCGCGCCGCGGACGGCCGCGCGCACCTGATCCACGACCCGATGGAGCGCGACCAGGCCGCGCTCGCCGGCTGCGAGCACTCCTCCTTCGCGCAGCACGGCGTGAACCAGCTCATCGAGGCGGAGGGCCATCCGGCGCGCGGCTTCGGCCGCCTGATGGCCGGGACCCTCGCCACGCTCGGCATCCGCGGCCCGGTGGCGTTCTTCGGCGACCTCCCCGCGGGCTTCGCCCACACCCTGCTGAACCGGGCGCTCGAGCTGGACCCGGAGCTCAAGGTGGACGATGGCAGCCCGGACATCCTCGCGGTCGCGCGCACCACCAAGGACGAGGCCGAGATCGCTGCCATCCGCCGCGCGGCGCGCGGCACGGTCGCGGCGCTCGAGCGCCTGCGCACGTACCTCGCCGGGCTCCGGCGCGACGGCGAGCACTTCCGCGCCGACGGCGCGGCGCGCGCGACGCTCGGCGACCTGCGCCGGCTGCTCCAGACCGAGTTCCTCGCCCACGGGCTGGCCGAGGACGGCGAGAGCATCGTCTCGCAGGGCCGCGACGCCGGCGTGCCGCACAACCGCGGCAACGACGCCGAGCCGCTCACCGCCGGCCTGCCGGTGATCGTGGACATCTTCCCCGGCGAGGCGGGCGGCGGCTACCACTCCGACGTGACGCGCACCTACTGCATGGGCCGCGCCCCCGACCCGCTGCGCCGCCTCTACGATGACGTGCACGACGCCTTCCGCGGCGCGCTGGACTCACTCGCGGTGGGCCGGCCGTGCCGCGCGTACCAGGAAGGCGTGCAGGAGCTGTTCGAGCGGCGCGGCCACGCCACGCTGCGCACCAGCGAGACCACGCAGGACGGCTACGTGCACGGGCTCGGCCACGGCGTGGGGCTCGCGGTCCACGAGGCGCCGCGCCTGGGCGGCCCGCCGTCCAACAAGCAGACGCTCGCGCCCGGCATGGTCATCACCGTGGAGCCCGGTCTCTACTACCCGTCGCAGGGGATGGGCGTGCGCATCGAGGACCTGGTGCTGGTGGGCGCCGACGGCGCTGTCGAGAACCTCACGCCCGCTCCCTACGAGCTGGTGATCGAGCCACGCGGATGAACCAGGCCACCTACGAGGTCGCGAACCCGCCGCGGGCCGAACGCGCCGTGATCGAGCCCGGCGGATGAAGGGCGCCACCCACGAGGTCGCGAACCCGCCGCGGGCCGAACGCGCGGTGCTGGTCGGCCACGCCGGACGCGACGGCGCGGACCTGCCGCGCTCGCTCGAGGAGCTGGCACGGCTCGCTGACACCGCGGGCGCGCGCGTGCTGGGGAGCCTGGTACAGCGCCGCGGCGCGGTGAGCCCGCCGCACTTCATCGGCAAGGGCAAGCTCACGGAACTCAAGGAGCTCGCGGGCGGGCTCGAGGCCGACCTCGCGATTTTCAACGACGACCTCTCACCGCCTCAGGTGCGCAACCTCGAGAAGGCGCTCGACGTCAAGGTGGTGGATCGCTCCGAGCTGATCCTCGACATCTTCGCGCGCCGCGCGCGCACCCGCGAGTCGCGGCTCCAGGTCGAGCTGGCCCAGCTCCAGTACATGCTGCCGCGGCTCACCGGCATGTGGCGGCACCTGGAGCGGCAGGCCGGCGGCATCGGCACGCGCGGCCCGGGCGAGACCCAGCTCGAGACCGACCGCCGCATCGTGCGCGAGCGCATCGCGCGGCTCAGGAAGGAGCTGCAGGGCGTCGAGCGCGAGCGCGAGACCCAGCGCCGGCGGCGGCGCCGCGAGTTCCGCGGCGCGCTGGTGGGCTACACCAACGCCGGCAAGAGCACGCTGTTCAACGCGCTCACGCGCGCGCAGGTGTTCGTCGAGGACCGGCTGTTCGCCACGCTCGACGCCACCACGCGCCAGATGGTGAGCCCCGAGCGCCGGCGCGCGCTGCTCACCGACACCGTGGGCTTCATCCGCAAGCTCCCGCACCATCTGGTCGCCTCGTTCCACAGCACGCTGGTCGAGGCGGTCGAGGCCGACCTGCTGCTCCACGTGGTGGATGCGGCGGATCCCGACTTCCACCGCCAGATGCGCGCCGTCGAGGGCGTGCTCGAGGAGCTGCTCGAGACGCCGCGGCCCACCGTGCTTGTGTTCAACAAGACCGACCTGGTCGCGGACCGCGACTCCCTCGCCGGGCTCGCGGTCGAGTTCCCCGGCGCGTTCCTGGTCTCGGCCCGCACCGGCGAAGGTCTCGCCGCGCTGCGCGCCTTCGTCTGGGAGCAGGCTGCCGAGCGCACCATCGCCGCGACGGGAGCCCGCGCCTCGTGAGCGGCGCCCCGCGCCGCACGCTGCGCTTCGGGCACAGCCCCGACGCCGATGACGCCTACATGTTTTACGGCTTCCACACCGGCCTCGCCGCCATCGCGGGCTGCGACGTGGAGCACGTGCTCGAGGACATCCAGAGCCTGAACCGCCGCGCGCTTGAGCGCGCCGACCTGGAGATCACCGCGGTCTCGGCCCACGCCTACGCGTTCCTGCTCGACCGCTACGCCGTGCTCTCCTGCGGCGCTTCGATGGGCATGGGCTACGGCCCGGTGGTAGTCGCGCGCGCAGCACGCACGCTCGACTCGCTGCGCGCGAAGCGCGTCGCCATCCCGGGCCCGCTCACCACCGCGGCGCTGCTGCTCCGCATCGAATGCCCGCAGTGCGTGCCGGTCGAGGTGATGTTCGACCGCATCCCCGCCGCGGTGGCTTCGGGCGAGGTCGAGGCGGGCGTCATCATCCACGAGAGCCAGCTCACCTACCGAGAGGAGGGCCTCGTCAAGGTGCTCGACTTCGGCGAGCTGTGGCAGGCGCGCGACCACCTCCCGGTCCCGCTCGGGCTCGACGTGGTGCGCCGCGACCTCGGGCCGGAGCTGATGCGCGCGGTGAGCGCCGGCTTCCGCGCCTCGATCCAGGCCGCGCTCGACCACGAGGACGAGGCGATCCGCTACGCGCTCGGCTTCGGCCGCGGGCTGGACATCGCGAAGGGCAAGCGCTTCGTCCACATGTACGTGAACGAGCTGACGCTCGACATGGGCGAGACCGGCCGCCGCGCGCTGGCGCGGCTCTACGAGCGCGCCCTCGACGCCGGCGTCATCGCGCAGGTGCCGGAGATCGAGGTCGTGTGAGGGAGCGGATGCGGGCGGCCGCACCGCCCGAGGACTTCGCGTGCCTGCGCGAGCGCCCGTCGCCGCGGTCGTCGGGCCCTTGCGCCGAACGACCTCGTGCTCGGCCGCGGCGCCGCACGCGCCGCGGTCTCGACTCACCTGTGTCCCTCGCGCCGCGCCGGTGGCTGCAGCACGGTGTTAGCCGGCCAGGTTAGAGTTGCGACTCCCAGCGCTTACTCTCCTCGATCGTTCGGGGCCGCTGGATCTTGGCGAGGTCTTGGAGCAACTGGGTTATCGCGTCGACTACCTGCTGATTGTCGAATGAGCCGCGTATTCGGCGGAACACCTCCTGCAGCTGCGGAAGGCTGTCCCACCGAGCGTGCAACGGTCTCTCCTCGAGCAACTCCTTTTCACCGAGTGCACTTGTGATGACTCGAATCTGATCCTGGTGGAAGCCCCGACTGCCCTCCGACTCAGCAATCATGAGAACCGTGGCCGTCTCGGGCCAGAACTGACGGCGCTGGATGACCTCCTGACAGAGCAAGCGAATCGATTCCTCGGAGAGCCGGCTGCGGAACTTCACCTCGACCAAGTACGCCTCGCTCGTCTCCGGATCGATCACCAGGAAGTCGGGCAAGAAACGAAGACGCTCGGGAAGGCCGCCTCGCAACGCATCTCCCGCCTTGGAGCGAAGCTCGGGCAGAAGTTCCTCGATTCCAAGTCGGCAGACCCGATACCCTACGCGTTCGAGAGCTGTATGAAGAATCGCCTGAGCCACGTGCCCCTTGAGGACGTGATCGAATTCCCAAGTCATACGGACCCCTCCGTCGGCTAACGCCGCGTTGAGCCGCGCGGGGCACGGGCACGACAGGAAACGCCGCGCTGTCTCACCGCGTCGGCCTCGAACGCGAAGTTAGAAGACGTGCTTTGGCTAGCGCAAGGTTCTTGCGTGCCATTGTTACTGGCGCGCGGCGATAGCTTTGCACGGCATCGTTAAAACGCTTTTGATCGAATAAGGCATTGCCAAGATTGAAATAGAGTGTGGGTCGCTGCCTGGCTGGAGCGTACTTGATGGCCGACCTGTAATAGCGCTCAGCAAGGCGCGGGCGTTTCTGTTCATCGTAGCAATCAGCAATTGCCCACAACGTGTCTACATTGCCAGGCGCCAGAGATAGTGCGCGGCGGAATCCGGTCAGGGCGGCCGCAACCCGGCCTTTTCTATAGAGATAATCCGCGGCCGTGTAGGCCTTCAAATGCTTCTCCCACTTTCCATCAGCGTTCTGAGACATGTTGCCTTCTAACGCTCCGGTTCAGCGGCGGCGCGGAGCGCTGGCCGCTGTAACCGGATGTTATGCGGGGGCGCGTGCCGCATCGAACTCGCCCACTCCGAAAGCACCTTCGCGTACGCGATCGGACCAGCGACGCGGGTCGCGCCGACCATGGAATACTGCCGTGATGAGAACCCGCTCCGCCTCCACCGCGTACAGGACAAGGTACGGAAAGCGCCGGAGCAACGCTTTGCGGGTTCTCAGTGCGACAAGTTCGTGCCCCTCCGGAAGACGCCGCAGGCTCTCGACCGCAGCGTCAAACGCGAGCAGGAACTCGAGGCCGAGACCGCTCCGTTGGCGCTCATACCACCAGAACGCGTCCTCCAACTCCCGCTCTGCCTCCGGCAGGAGATGTACCGGGCGCCTCACCGACCACCTTGCAATCTGCGCTTGATCTCCTCCCACGACGAGTACTCCCGCGGATTGCTCTCGTGCGCGAGAAGTCTACGCTCAACTTCCTCGCGCTGCGCCGGCGTGATTTCAACGTCGCGAGGCGAGCGCGCAATGTCGTCCCACAGGTCCTGAACGCGGAGGATCTTCTCCGGCACGGAGAGTTCGTCGGGATCGCGATGTTCCGGTTGACCACTCATTCTGCACTCCTCACTTCCTCGGTCGGGTGGCGGGTCGTCTCGGCTTCCTCCGCATAACGAACAGGATTTGATCCGGCGTGCGACGGCAAGCGCGTCATCCCCGGGAGTGGCGGCATGCCGGATCAAATCGGTTGAACTGAACCGCGGGGTGCAGGCGCTATGGGGATTCTATGCGCGGCGGGGGATGTGGGGAAGG
>JACRPT010000003.1:33687-47550 GCA_016223045.1 Candidatus Eiseniibacteriota bacterium | reverse complement strand
GCATGGCGTACTACAATCGTCGGCGTCGTCACTCAGCCCTCGGCAACCAGGCTCCGCTGGCCTATCTGGCGAGCCTGAAGTCGCGGCGCTGACCACACAATCTGGGGGTCAACACTGTCCAAGAAATGGGGCGCAGCTCCCCGGGGGTACTCACGGTAGCTGTGGGCTTCATCACCGCGCCGCAGTTCGCGACCGCAGGTTGTTGGGGCTGCGACTACGACCCGGGTCTGAACGCCTACATCTGCGTAGGGATCGCAAATGGAGAGGATGGCTGGACTGAGTGCCGCCCCCAGTGGGAGCCAGAGTTTGGTTGGTGCACTATGAGTGGGTTCTATGGCGCCTGCGATCGCAGCGGAGGCGGTCAGCCATGTCCTGGGTGTGTCAAGTACCCTGCGAGCGTTCTGCCGAGGAGTGACCGATCGAGCGTCTTGACTACGCAAGTCCTGGTGCTCGAGCTGGACCCTGGAGAAACTGGTGGCACGGTGGGCGTTATTCCCGTTGATGGGAGTTCGGGGCTCAAGCCGTCAGATGTCACCGAACAGTTGGCCGACGAGAATGGCCATGCGCCCGCGCTTCTCGCGTACGATGTGCAATCGAGCAATCTGCTCACCATAGGCCGACATCGCGCAGAAGCCGGCGAGTTCACGGTCGAGGTCCATCGTGCAGGAGAGGCTTTTGCGACCAGCCTGCTGGAACTCCAGCCTGATGGTGCGGGGCCATTCCGCCGCTCGCTTCGAGTGCCGGCCAACCATGCCGCCGTCTTCAGCACATCTTTGGGCGGGCGGCCCTGTGCAGTCGTCGTCTACTCGGCGGTGAGTGACGCGGAGAGTGCGGAGACCGCCTTCGAAGGCGCAGCAGAGACCTACCACGGTCCATTCACGACGGCGGCTGAGTCCTACGAGGGGTTGGCGCTCATCGATATGCAGACCGACAGGCCACCTGCCTCGGCACTTGGATGGCAGTCGTACTCCGTGCATCTCATGACATCGAATCTGCTTGATCTCCAGCGCCAGGCGGCGTACCGCTAGCCTGAACTACTCCTGAAGAATACGGAACACGAAGACCTCCGTACGGTAGAAGGCGCTTGTTCAGGGAGCTCTCTGCCGACACCGGAGGTCTTCGTGTATCGCACTCTACCACGACTTGGTGCAGGTCACCCACACAACCTCCCCCAGCTCCACCGCCAGACGCCATACCGCTTCCGCGAGCTCGGCCCGTGTGGTAACCCTCTCTTCCATGAGGTGTTCCTCCCTCGACCGCCGTCCTGGCGATCGTATTTCGCCTCCTAGGAGAACACCTCATCCGCAGCCGCCCGCCGAGCCCTTTCGGCGGGCCTCAGGCTCCGCAAGGTTGGGAAGAAGCTGCGCCCGTCGGCGGCTGCCGGCCGCGCGACCGGCCGCGCCGTGCGCGACACCTGCCTCCGCCGGATGAGCGACCGCCCGCTGCGTCCCCGACACGCACGGGTGCCCGGCCAGCCAGAAGCGCCACGGCAGCTCGAGCCCGACGCGGATCCCGACGCGCGGGCCGCAGGCGGTGCGACGACCGCCGCGGCGCGCGCGCCGGCCGGAGAGCCACAGCGGTCCCGCCGTGAGGTCGAGGCCGTCGTGGGCGCGCGTGAGCCCGAGCGCGCGCGCCACGTTCCCGGGGCCGCGCGCCAGTCGCTCGCGCGCCTCGACCCGCCGCCGCCGCCGCACCAGCTCGAGCCCCGCGACCGGCTCGAGCGCCCGCACCAGCACCGCCGCGGCGGTACCCGCGCGCTCGGCCACCAGGTTCAGGCAGTGGTGCATGCCGTACGTGAAGTAGACGTAGGCGTGGCCGGGCGGACCGAACATCGCCGCGTTGCGCGCGGTACGCCCGCGGCATCCGTGACTGGCGGCATCGTCGGCGCCCCGGTAGGCTTCGGTCTCGACGATGACGCCGGCCACTCTGCCCTGGGGGCTGTCGTGCACCAGCACGCGGCCGAGCACCGCTCGCGCCACCACGACCGAGCGCCGCGCGTAGAACGACCGCCCGAGCGGACGGCCGAGCGGATCGCGCCGCCTCCCTCCCGCCACGACGTCAGTGCCCTGCGCTCGCTTCGCCCACGCCGAGGCGGCGCAGCGGCTCCATGAAGAGCGCACGGATCTCCTCCAGCCGCCCGGGGGTGCGGGCCTCGAAGCGCACCACCAGCGCCGGCTGGGTGTTCGAGGCGCGCACCAGGCCCCAGCCGTCGCCGAACTCGACGCGCGCGCCGTCGATGTCGATCACCTCGTAGCGCGCGGCGAACGCGCGCTTGAGCTCCTCGACCACCGCGAACTTGCGCTCCTCGGGGCAGGCCAGCCGGGTCTCGGGCGTGGCGTGGTAATGCGGGATCGAGTCCACCAGCTGCTCGAGCGTCTTCCCGGTGGCGGCCACGTAGCGCAGCAGCCGCCCGGCCGCGAACAGCGCGTCGTCGAAGCCGTAGTAGCCCTCGCTGAAGAACATGTGCCCGGACATCTCGCCGGCCAGCGGCGCGCCGGTCTCCAGCAGCCGGCTCTTGATCAGCGAGTGCCCGGTCTTCCACATCGCGGGCCGCCCGCCGTGCGCCTCGATGTCCTCGCGCAGGCCCTGGCTGCACTTGACGTCGAAGATGATCTCCGCCCCCGGCACGCGCGTGAGCACGTCGCGCGCGAGCAGCGCCAGCAGCTGGTCGCCGTAGACGATCCGCCCCTGCCCGTCCACCGCGCCGATGCGGTCGGCATCGCCGTCGAACCCCAGCCCGAAGTCGGCGCCGCTCTTCCGCACCGCCGCCTGCAGGTCCACCAGCAGCGCGGGCACGGTGGGGTCGGGCAGGTGGTTCGGGAAGCGCCCGTCGAGCTCGGCGAAGAGCGGGATCACGGCGTGGCCCATGCGCTCGAAGGTCTCGGGCACCACGGTGCCGGCGCAGCCATTGCCGCAGTCCATCACCACGCGCAGCCCGCGCGGGCTCTTCAGCCGCTCGACCAGCGTGGCGCGGTAGTCGTCGAGCACCGGCCGATCCGCCGCGCTCCCCGCGCCGCACTCGAAGGCGCCGCGCTCGATCGCCGCGCGCATCCCCTGGATCTCGGCGCCGAACACCGGGGCCCTGCCCTTCGTCATCTTGAAGCCGTTGAACTCGGGCGGGTTGTGGCTGCCGGTGATCTGGATCCCGCCGTCGAGCCCGCGCGCCGCCACCGCGTAGTAGAGCGCGGGTGTGGGCACCACGCCCACGCGCTCGACCTGGAGCCCGCACGCGACCAGCCCGCGCTCGACCGCGGCCGCCAGCCGCGCGCTGCTGGGCCGCACGTCCTGGCCGAGCGCCACGCGCCATCCCGACCCGGACCCGAACCCGGACCCGGACCCGGACCCACCTTCGGTGGGTGCCCCGGTGGGTGCCCCGACCCGCCCGGGGGCCCCCGGCGGAACCGGGTCGGCGTCCGAGTGCCCCGGTGCCCGCTGGATCAGCGTGCCGAAGGCGCGGCCCACCGCCTCGGCGGCGGGGTCGGTAAGCTCGGTCTCGTGCAGCCCGCGGATGTCGTACTCGCGGAAGATGTGCGCGGGGATCATGCCGGTCCCTTCCGCTTCAGGTAGGCGTCGATGAACGCGTCGAGCTCGCCGTCCAGCACGGCGTGGACGTCGCCGACCTTCAGCTCGGTGCGGTGGTCGTTGACCATGGTGTAGGGCTGCATCACGTAGGAGCGGATCTGGCTGCCGAAGTCGATCTCCTTCTTGGCTGCCGTGACCGACATGGTCCGGGCGCGCTCCTGCTCCTGGTAGTGGAGGAACAGCCGGGCGCGCAGGATGCGCAGGGCGAACTCGCGGTTGCGGTGCTGGCTGCGCTCGGCCTGCGACTGGACCACCAGGCCGGTGGGCAGGTGGGTGATGCGCACCGCCGACTCGGTCTTGTTGACGTGCTGGCCACCCGCGCCGCTGGCGCGGAAGGTGTCGATGCGCAGGTCGGCGGGCTGGACGTCCACGGTGATGGTCTCGTCCACCATCGGGAAGACGAACACCGAGGCGAACGAGGTGTGGCGGCGCTGCGCCGCGTCGTACGGCGAGATGCGCACCAGCCGGTGCACGCCGCTCTCACCCTTGAGGTAGCCGTAGGCGTACTCGCCGGTGATCTCGACCGTGGCGTCCTTGACGCCAGCCTCGTCGCCCGGCTGCAGGTCGAGCACGCTGGTGGCGTAGCCGCGGCGCTCGGCCCACCGCAGGTACATGCGGAACAGCATCTCGGCCCAGTCCTGCGATTCGGTGCCGCCCGCCCCGGGATGGATCGAGACCAGCGCGCCGAGCCGGTCGTGCTCGCCGGAGAGCAGGCTCCTGAGCTCCAGCTCCGCGATCTGTCTCTCCAGCCCGTCGAGCTCCTTCGCGACCTCGACCAGCAGGGACTGGTCGCCCTCGCCCTCCGCCAGCTCGACCAGCTCGGCGAGCTGCTTCAGCGCGGCGTCGGGCCGGCTCCACTCCTCGACCGTGCGCTTGGCGCGCTTGAGCGCGGCCACGGTCTTCTGCGCCGGCTCCGGGCGGTCCCAGAAGCCGGGCTCGCCCATCCTCCCCTCGAGCACCTCCACCTCGCGCGCGCACGCGTCGAAGTCAAAGGTACCTCCGCAGGCCGTCGAGGGTCTGGCGCGCCTGGTCGAGCCGCTTGCGAACATCCGAGGTGGTCAGCATCCGTTCCCTTTCACGCGGGCCGCGGCCGCCCGCATCCAGCGCGCGTACGCGTCGCGCGCCGCGCGCTCCAGCTGCTCGCGCGAGCCGTGGTTCTCGAGCACCTGGTCCGCGGCCGCGCGGAACTGCTCGTTGGTGCGCTGCACGCCCAGCCGCCGGCGCGTCTCGTCCTCGCTCCACCCCCGCAGGCGCATCAGCCGCGCGACCTGATCCGGCCCGGGCGCGACCACCGCCAGCACCACGTCGCACGCGCGCTCGAGCCCCCAGTCGAGCATGAGCGCCGCGTCCACCACGACCACCCCGCGGAAGCCGCCCTCGCGCAGCGCCGCGAGGCGCGCGTGGATCCGCTCCACGATGCGCGGATGCACCAGCCGGTCGAGCCGCGCCCGCGCCTCCGGGTCGCTGAACACCCGCGCCGCCACGCGGGGGCGGTCGAGCGTGCCGTCGGGGCGGTAGGCCCCGGGTCCGTACTCGGCGGCCAGCGCCGCGCGCACCGCGGGGTCGGTGTCGGTGACCTCGTGGCCGATCGTGTCGGCCTCGATCACCTCGGCCCCGGCCGCGGCCAGCGCCCGCGCCACCGTGCTCTTGCCGCTGCCGGCGCGGCCCACCAGCCCGACCACGAACGGGCCGTCAGTGGACATCGAGCCAGGTCGCGCCGCGGCCGGTCGAGACCACCAGCGGGACACGCAGGGGGAAGCAGCCCTCCATCTCGGAGCGTACGGTGTCCGCGACCGCGCCGGCCGCCGCGGCCGGACACTCCAGCACCAGTTCGTCGTGCACCTGGAGCAGCAATCTAGCCGAGGGCATCGCGCGCTTCAAGGCGCGGTCCACCCGGATCATCGCCAGCTTCATCAGGTCGGCGGCCGAGCCCTGGATGGGCGCGTTGATGGCGGCGCGCTCGGCGAGCGAGCGCGCGCCGCCGTGGGTGCTCGCCAGGTCCGGCAGGTAGCGCCGGCGCCCGAGCAGGGTCTGGACGAAGCCGCACCGGCGCGCCTCGGCGAGCGTCGCGTCGAGGAACTCGCGCACCCGCGCGTAGACGCGGAAGTAGCCGGCGATGAACGCCTCCGCCTCGGCGAGGCCGATGCCCATCTGCTGCGCCAGGCTGCGCGCCCCCATGCCGTACATGATGCCGAAGTTGACCACCTTGGCGCGTGCCCTGAGCGCCGGGTCGAGATCCCCGGCGGGCACGTTGAAGATGCGCCGCGCGGTGCGCTCGTGCACGTCCTCGCCGCTCGCGAACGCCTCGATCAGCGCGGGGTCGCCGGAGAGGTGCGCCATCACGCGCAGCTCGATCTGCGAGTAGTCGGCGCCCACCAGCAGGTTCCCCGGCGCGGCCACGAAGGCGCGGCGGATGGCGCGGCCCTGCGGCGTGCGCATCGGGATGTTCTGGAGGTTGGGGTTGCTGGAGGAGAGCCGCCCGGTCGCCGCGCCCGCCTGGTTGAAGGTGGTGTGGACGCGCCCGTCGCGCGGGTCCGTGAGCGGCGGCAGCGCGTCCAGGTAAGTGGACTTGAGCTTGGAGAGCACGCGGTACTCGAGCAGCAGCCGGGGGAACGGATGCTCCGGCGCCAGCTCCTCCAGCACCGCCTGGTCGGTCGAGAAGCCGGCCCTGGTGCGCCGCCCGGGCCTGAGCTTGAGCTTCTCGAACAGCACGCGCGCGAGCTGCGGCCCGCTGTTCAGGTTGATGCGCTCCTCGGCGAGCACGGTGAGCGCCTGCTCGAGCCGCGCCAGGTCCTCGCCCATCTTCGCCGACATCTCGGCGAGCACACCGCGGTCGAGCGCCACGCCGGCGCGCTCCATCTCGGCCAGCACCGGGATGAGCGGGTGCTCGAGCCGCTGGTAGAGCGCCCACTGCTCGCGCGACTCGAGCTGGGCGCGCAACGCCCCGGCGAGCCGGTGCAGCGTCACCACCGCCGCCGTCGCTCCGGCGTGCGCTGCCGCCGCCGGGAGCGCGGTCAGCTCCGGGCGCGGCCGCCCGCGCTGGGCGGGCGGGTCGAGCGAGGGCAGCGCTGCTGCGAGGAAGTCGCGCGCCAGCGCTTCGAGGGAGTGGTCGCGCCCGGGGTCGCACAGGAACGAGCCCAGGTGGACGTCGAAGCAGAGCCCGTCGAGCGGCATCCCGGCGGCCGCCAGCAGGTGGAGGTCGCGCTTGAGGTCGTGACCGGTCTTGGGCACCGCCGGGTCGGCGAGCGCCGGCGCCAGCCACTCGCGCGCGCGCTCGAGCGGCAGGTTGGGACCGGACTCGTGCGCCAGCGGCACGTAGCAGGTCGTGCCGTCGCGCGCCGCCAGCGCGAGGCCCACGAGCTTCGCCCGGCGCGGGTCGTCCCCGGCCGCCAGCGGCAGCAGCGCCAGGCCGTGGAGCGCGCGCGCGCGCACCTCGTGCAGCTCGCGCACCCAGAGGTCGAGCGTCTCCGCCGGGGTCGCCCCGGGTTCGACTCCCGCCGCCGACGCCCACAGGTCGAGCGTGCCCTGGCTTCCGGACGCGACCGCAGGCGCGGGCGACGCAGGCGTGGGCGGCGCCGCGGCGCGTGAGGCAGGCGGGGCGGGCGACCCGGCGGCGGGCGGGGACGGCGTGGCGAGCGGAGCCGGCGGCACGGGCGTGGCGGGCGACGATGCGGGCGGCGCGGATCGAGGCGGCGCGAGCTTCACCCCGGGGGCCGGGGTCTCGGACACGGTGCCGCGTCGCTCGGCCGGGCGACCCGGCGCCAGCTCGCCGGCCTCCGCATCGCCCACGCCCTCGCTCAGGGCCAGCGCTTCGAGCCGGCGGACCTCCCAGCGGCGCGCGAACTCGAGCAGCGCTTCGCGACGGATCGGCGCGCAGCGCAGGTCGTCCCAGCCGCAGGACAGGTCGAGGTCCGCGCGCACCGTGGCCAGCTCGCGCGACAGGAACGCCAGCTCCCGGTTCGCCTCGAGCCGCGCCTTGAGCGCCGGCTTCGTCACCTCGTCGAGCCGCGCGTAGAGCGCCTCCAGCGAGCCGAACCGCGTCATCAGCTCGACCGCGGTCTTCTCCCCCACGCCCGGCACGCCCGGGATGTTGTCGCTGGCGTCGCCCATCAGCGCGAGCACGTCGCGGATGTGCTCGGGCCCCACGCCCCATTTCGCGCGCACCTCCCCGGCGCCCACCCACTCGTAGTCCTCGCGCGACTTCGGCACCAGCACGCGCACGTTCCCGCCCACCACCTGCAGCATGTCCTTGTCGCCGGTGACCAGCACCACCTCGTGCCCGTCGCGCGCGCCGCGCGCGGCGAGGGTGGCCATCACGTCGTCGGCTTCCATGCCCGGGATCTCGATCACCGGCAGCCCCAGCGCCTGGGCCAGCACCTCGATGGGCTCGAGCTGGGCCAGCAGGTCCTCCGGCGTGGGCTTCCTCTGCGCCTTGTAGTCGGGGAAGCGCTCGTGCCGCCAGGTGGGGCCGGGCCCATCCCAGGCCAGCGCCCAGTAATCGGGCTTCTCCTCGCGGCGGATCTTCATCACGGTGTTGCCGAAGCCGAAGATGGCCGAGGTGTTCTCCTGCCTGGAGTTCAGCAGCGGCCGGCCGATGAAGGCGTAGTACGCCCGGTAGGCGAGCCCCATCGCGTCGAGGACGAAGAGGCGGGACATGTTCAGCGGGCCTCGCCGGGCCGGCTCACGGCCACCGGCGGGCACCCGATCGCCGCCTCGAGGCTGCTCACCGGAATGTCCGGGGTCATAGCGGCTCCGTGCCCTCATCGAGGATCTTCATGTACGCGTCGTAGCGGTAGATGCGGTGGCGCTTCTTGCCGGTGACCTCGCGCACGATGCCGAGCTCGACGAGCACTTGGAGGGCCTTCGACACCGTGGGGAGCGTGAGCTTCGATTTCTGGGCGAGACGGGAGATCGTGCAGATCGGGTTGCGCTGCAGCGTGTGGTGCACGAGCGGCGCCGAGCCCGCCCGCCGCCCCAGCCGCTGGATCCGGTCGCGATCGCCGTCCGCTACCTCGAGCAATCGATGGGCGGTCGCGACCGCACCTTGAGCCGTCTCCGCCACTCCGTCGGCAAAGAAGGCGATCCACTCTTCCCATTCACCGTCGCGGCGGACGCCGTCGAGCAACTCGTAGTAGCGAGAGCGATGCTGCTTCAGGTACAGGCTCAGGTAGAGCATCGGCTCGCGCAGCACGCCCTCCGTGCACAGCAGGAGCGTGATGAGCAACCGTCCCACCCGGCCATTGCCATCCAGGAACGGGTGGATGGTCTCGAACTGCACGTGCGCCATGGCTGCCTTGAGCAACGCCGGCGTGCCGACCGGTTGGTCGTGCAGGAAGCGCTCGAGCCTGCCCATCGCCTCCTCGACCCGGTGAGGCGGAGGCGGGACATACCGGGCGTCCCCGGGGCGTGTCCCACCGATCCAGTTCTGGCTGCGCCGGAACTCACCGGGAGCCCTGGCGTGCCCCCGCCCGCGCGAGAGCAGGATCTCGTGGATCTCGCGGATGAGCCGGTTGGAGAGCGGGAACCCGCCCCGCAGCCGCCGCAGTCCGTGCTCCAACGCGGCGACGTAGTTGGAGACCTCCACCACGTCGTCCACCGGAACGCCCGGCGCCTCCTCAAGCTCGAACAGGAGAAGGTCAGAGAGGGTGGACTGCGTGCCCTCGATCTGCGACGACAGCACGGCTTCCTTGCGGACGTACGTGTAGAGGAACAGGTGCGTGTCCGGCAGCAGGCTCGACACGCCGTCCAGACGCCCCAGGGCGATCAGCGCCCGATCCAGGCTGTCGCGCAACCGGCCTTCGATCTGCAGGGGGGGCTGTGGCGGAAGCGGCTCGGGGAGGAACGCCCGGACCGTTTCCCCGCCGACCGTCGTGTTCTCGAAGTTGCCCGTGCCTGCCCGCCGCATCTGGCCTCCGGACTAAAGGGGATTTAGCTACGGGGGCTATTAGTAAAGCGAAGGCAGTTTAGCTTTAGTTGTCGAGCCGGTAAAGACCCGTATTGCCCGACGGGACGCAGGGCACGAGCAGAGCTCCCTTCGAGCCCCCACGCTACCCCGCGCGCCGCGCGACCAGCAGCTTGCTGATCGTGGGACCGTGGCCGGCGCCGAGGGCGAGCAGCGCGCGGTCGAGCGCGAGCAGCAGCCACGGTGCGCGGTTGAGGAACCGGAGCGGACCCAGCTCGCGATTCAGCAGCACCGCGGTGGGACGCGGCTCACCGAGCGTGAAGCCGAGCGGCGCGAGCACGGCGCGGTACCGCTCGAGCGGGCGCATGCGGTTGTGCGAAGCCAGCGTGCCCAGGTCCACGAAGGTGTCGGTGACGAGCAGCAGCCCGCCGGCTGCCACGGCCGCGCCGAGCCGGCGCAGGGCGGCCTCCCAGCGCGCGTCGTCGGTGATGTGGTAGATCACGTCGAAGGCGTTCACGATGTCGAAGCGGCCCTCGATGTCGGCCTCGCTCACGTCGGCGAGCACGAAGCGCGCCGCGGGGAAACGCGCGCGCAACCGCTCGACCGAGGTGGGCGCGATGTCGAGGCCGGTCACCTGGGCGCCGCGCGCCAGGTAGTGCGCGGTGAAGAACCCGGTCCCGCAGCCGACGTCGAGCACCTGCCTGCCGGCCGGGTCCAGGCCGGCCTCGCGGAGCGCGCGCTCCAGCACCTCGCGGCGCAGCGCGTAGCAGGCGCGGTTGTAGGCCAGCGACAGCCCGGTCTCGCCGGTGCCGCGCAGGTCGAAGTGCTCGGCCAGACGCCGGTCCCAGAACTCGCGCGGCCGGTAACTCACGGGTGTTCCCCCCACCGGTGCGCTGATGATGCGCCAGAAGGCCGGCGATGCCGCGGAGACTTCCGGCACCGCGTCGCAGAGCGCCTCATCGCGATCCCCGGTAGAGCCGGTGCCGCGCGATGTAGGCGGCCACCGCGTCCGGCACCAGGCAGCGCAGCGAGCGGCCGGCGCGCGCGCGCGCACGCAGCGCGCTCGACGACAGCTCGATCCCGGGATTGCGGAGCCGGATGATGCGCGCGGGCAGGCCGCGCCCGGCGCGCCTACCGCCGCGCGGTCGCCCCGCGCCCGGGCGCGCCGCCACCACCAGCGTGGCGAGCCCGGCGATCGCGCCGGGCTCGTGCCAGCTCGCGAAGTCGTCGAGGCTGTCGGCGCCCATCAGCAGGTAGAGCCGGGCGCCGGGGTGCGCGGCCTTGAGCGCGCGCAGCGTGTCCACGGTGAACGAGGGGCCGCGGCGCCGCGCCTCGAGCGTGGAGACGGCGAAGGCGCGGTGACCCCGGACCGCGAGCCGCGCCATCGCCACGCGGTGCACGGCGCCGCTCAGCGCGCGGCCGCGCTTGTGCGGGGGCACGCCGGCCGGCATGAACAGCACGCGGTCGAGCGCGAGGCGGTCGCGCGCCCACTCGGCCAGCGCGAGATGCCCGAGGTGCGGCGGGTCGAAGGTGCCGCCGAAGAGGCCGATGCGGCGCATGGCGCCCGTGCCTCGTACCTAGCCCGGTCTATTCATGAGCCCGCCGCCTGCGAGTGCGATCTGCACGCCATCCGCGGCGTCGTTCGACCGGCCGCTTCCTCGACGTGTCACCGACACGACTCCGTCGCGGCCGGCCGAACTCCTTGCGGCTGACGCGCATCTCGCACTCTCGGCTGGCGGTTCATGAATAGTCCGGGCTAGTGGTGACCGGTCGGCGCCTGCGGCGGCGGCGGCTCGGGTGGCGCGTGCTTCACCGGCGCCACCGGGCCGCGGTCCTTCGAGCGCTCGATCCGGTTGCGCTCGCGGGCGGCGCGCGCGGCCACCGGCTGGCCCGGGTACTCGGCCTCGACCTGCCGCAGCGCCGCGATGGCCTGCGGGCGGTGGCCCTGCAGCGCCTCGGCCAGCGCCAGCCCCAGCCGCGCGTCCGCCGCGCGTGGGGTGTCGGCGTACTCGTCGAGCACGCGCCGGAAGTAGACCTCCGCCGGAGCCGGCAGGTGGAGCTTGAGGTAGAGCGTGCCGGAGTTGGCGAGCTTGGTCGCGAGCCTGGTGCGGGCGGCGGCCACGCGCTTCCCGGCCTCGACGGCAAGCCAGTGCCCGGGATAGCCGCGCAGGTAGCCCTGCCACTGCTCGAGCGCTCTCTGAGTGAACTCCTGGTCGAAGTCCGGGCCGCGCGCCTGGCCCCACAGCGCCACGCCCAGGTGGTACGCGCCGGCGGCGCTCGAGTCGCTCTCGGGATAGTCGCGCAGCAGGCGCTCGAACTCGGCCTGGGCCAGCGCCCAGTCCTTGATGCGGAGGTAGGACTCGCCCAGCAGCTCGATGGCCTGGTCCACGTCGGCGCCGCCCGCGTTGTTCGCGACGTAGGTCTTGAGCAGCTCGATCGAGACGTTGTGCTCGCCACGCCCCATGGCGCGGCGCGCCTGCTCGAGCCGCTCCGGCTCCGAGTGGATGGCGGGGATGGTGCTCGCGCCGCAGCCGGCCAGGGCGCCGCACGCCAGCACCAGCAGGGCCGCCCGGACCAGCCGCGGGCGGCGGCGCGCACGCACCGTCACGGGCGGTTCTGGAAGAACAGCGCGACCAGTCCGGCCACCACCGCCACCACGATCACGGGCTCGAAGACCTTGTCCACGTTGCGTGTGGGCACCGGGGCCTTGAGGTCGGCGTAGCGCTCGTCCTCCACCAGCGCGACGCGGTCCTTCGGGAACGCGTCGAGCAGGTTGTACGAGGCGTCGCCGGTCCACAGCACGTTCGAGCTGCGCGCATCGCGCAGCGTGAGGTCGCCCTCGACCAGCGCCTGCCGCTCGATCTTCACGCGGCCCGAGAACGGCAGCCACCCCACCAGGCGCAGGTACGAGACGCGCGCGCTGGCGAGCTGGTACTCGAGCACGGGGTCGCCGCCGTAGGCGTTCAGGCTGTCGTCGGGCAGGATCGAGCGCCGCACCGTGGCGGTGATGCCGCGCCGCGACAGGCTGCGCAGCACCGCATGTTCCACCACGAAGTTCAGGGGATGGCTCTCGGCCGGGGCCAGCACGACGTGGCTCCCGCTGTCGATCGGTGCGCGCTGGAACGCCCGCTCGAACGCGGTGTTCGCGACCAGGCTCACCAGCTGGAGATTGGTGGCCGGCACGCGCGGACCCCGCGCACGCACGATCGGCTCGACCTGCTGCTCCGCGGTGGCGAACGTCGTGTCGGTGGCCGGCCTGGGGCCGCTGGCGTACCGGAACTTCTTCGCCTGGGCGGCGGAGGCCAGACAGCACAGGGCGAGCAGAGCGACCAGTAGTCCCACACGCATCAGGCGTGTCCTTTCACGATGGAGAGCAGCGGCACTCCGGCCGGCTGCTCCACCCGGGCGAACAGGTCGTAGGCGGCCGCCCCGGTGACCCGCGCAGTCGCGAGCGTGCCGGGCACCAGGCCCTCGCCTTCTACCACCACGCCCCCGTCCACTTCAAATGCCGAGCCCGCCGTGCGGGCCGCATAGCGCCCGCCACGGCCGGGGCCGCGGCCACCCCCCGCCGGCCCGTCGATCATCACGGTCACGCGTTCCCCGATCCGCCGCGCCAGCCGCCCGCGCGCCAGCCGCTGCTGGAGCGCCAGCAGCCGGGCGCGCCGGCGGCGGCGCTCCGCCACCGGCACCCGCGGGGTCATCGCCCAGCTCGGGGTCTCGGGCTCGCGCTCGTAGCTGAACACCACCACGTGGTCGAACGGCTCCTCCTCCACGTAGCGGCACAACTCGTCATACTCCTCCCCGGTCTCGCCGGGGAAGCCGACGATGAAGTTGGTCCGCAACGCCACGCCCGGGATGCCGGACTTGATGCGCCGCACCAGCGCGCGCGTCGCCTCCGCGGTCATCCCGCGCCCCATGCGGCGCAGCACCCGCGGGGCGACGTGCTGGAGCGGCAGGTCCACATACGGCACCACGCGCTCGGCGTTCGCCCACACCTCGATGAGGCGGTCGCTCCATTCGCGCGGGAAGGTGTACTGCACCCGGATCCAGGTCAGCCCCTCGACCTGGTCCAGGGCCTCGAGCAGGTCCGCCAGCGTGGGACGCCCCGGCAGATCGGTGCCGTAGCCGGTGGTGTCCTGCCCGATCAGGTTCAGCTCGCGCACGCCCTGGCGCGCCAGCCGGTCGGCCTCGGCCACCAGGTCCTCCAGCGGGCGGCTCCGCTGGTCCCCGCGCAGCCGCGGGATGATGCAGAAGGTGCAGCGGTGGTCGCAGCCCTCCGAGATCTTGAGGTAGGCGATGTGCCGCGGCGTCGAGAGCGCGCGCGGCGTGAGCGCGTCGAGCGCGCCGCCCGGGAACTCGGTGCGCGCGCACCGCTCGTG
>JACRPT010000003.1:0-33617 GCA_016223045.1 Candidatus Eiseniibacteriota bacterium | reverse complement strand
CCTCACCACCTCGCGCCACTGGCCGGTCCCCAGCACCGCGTCCACCCCGGGGAACTCGGCGAGCAGGCCCGCGCCCGCGCGCTGCGCCAGGCAGCCCGCCACGACGAGCCCCTTGAGCCGCCCCTGCTGCTTGAGCGCGGCCACCTCGGCGATCGCGGACTTCGACTCGCGCACCGCGCTCTGCAGGAACGCGCAGGTGTTCACCACCGCGATGTCGGCCTCGCCCGGGTCGCCCACGGTGCGGAAGCCGGCCCGCACCAGCAGGCCGAGCATGGCCTCGGAGTCCACCGTGTTCTTGGGGCAGCCGAGGGTGATGAAGGCGAGGGTCGGGGCGCCGGTCCGCGCGGGGGCCGTCAAGAGAAGCGGTCCTCGAGCCAGCGCTCGTCCACGAGCACGTCCCGGGCCTTGCTTCCCTGGAAGGGCCCCACCACCCCGAGCTCCTCGAGCTGGTCCATCAGCCGCCCGGCGCGCGAGTAGCCGACCTTGAGACGGCGCTGCAGCAGCGAGGTCGAGCCCTGCTGGTGGGTGACCACCAGGCGCGCGGCCTCCTGGATGAGGTCGTCGTCGAAGGACGCGCTCTCGTCCTCGTCACCCTCCTCCACCTCGACCATGCTGGCATCGGTCGCGAGCGGCGACGGCTCGCCCGCCACCGCCTTGGCCTTCCAGAAGTCCACCACCCGCTGCGTCTCCTCCTCGGTGACGTAGGCGCCGTGGATCCGGTAGGGCTCGGGCTTGCCGGCGGGCGTGAAGAGCATGTCGCCGTTGCCCAGCAGGTTCTCGGCGCCGTTCATGTCGAGCACCGTGCGCGAGTCGGTCTTGGAGGCCACCTGGAACGCCATCCGCGAGGGGAAGTTCGCCTTGATCACTCCGGTGATGACGTCCACCGAGGGCCGCTGGGTGGCGAGCACCAGGTGGATGCCGACGGCGCGCGCCATCTGGGCGAGCCGCGCGATCGGCTCCTCGATCTCCGCGGGCAGCGTGAGCATGAGATCGGCGAGCTCGTCGATCACCACCACCACGTAGGAGAGTTGCTCGGCGGGCGCCGCCTCGCTGCGTCCCGGCGGCACCGGGCCGCTCGGCACCTGGCCGGAGGCCGCCTTCTCGTTGTAGGCCGCGATGTTCCGTGCCCCGCAGGTGGCCATGAGCTTGTAGCGCTTCTCCATCTCGGAGACTGCCCAGCGCAGCGCCCGGCTCGCCTTCTTGGCCTCGGTCATCACCGGCATGGCCAGGTGCGGGATGCCGTTGTAGGCCGAGAGCTCGAGCATCTTGGGATCCACCATGACGAACTGGAGGGTCTTGGGGCCGTGCTGGAACAGCAGGCCGGTGATGACGGCGTTCAGGCACACGCTCTTGCCCGAGCCGGTGGCTCCGGCCACCAGCAGGTGCGGCATCTTCGTGAGGTCGGCGACGAACGGCTGGCCCACCACGTCCACGCCCAGCGGCACCTTGAGCGCGGCGTCGCTGGACTCGTACTGGGCCGACGAGAGGACCTCCCGGAGATACACCGTACGGCGGCGCCGGTTCGGGATCTCGACGCCCACGGCGCCCTTGCCGGGGATGGGCGCGAGGATGCGGATGCGCTGCGCCCGCAGCGCCAGCGCCAGGTCGTCCTCGCGCGAGACGATCTGGTTCACCTTGACCCCGGCGGCGGGTTCGAACTCGAAGGTGGTCACGACCGGGCCGGGGTGGATCTCGGTGACCCGGCCCTCGATGTCGAAGTCCTTGAGCTTCGCCACCAGCAGCTCGCCTTCGGCGCGGAATTCCGCGTCGCTGATCAGGTCCGCCGACTGCGCCGGCAGCGCCAGCAGGCTGAGCGCGGGCAGCGGCTCGGACGGCGGCTCGGAAGGCGCGCCGCCGTTGGTGGCGGCCGGCTTCAGCTCGGGACGCGGTCGCGGACGCCGTGGCTCGGGCTTCTCGCCCACCGGCGGCGGGAGTCTGAGCTGATCGGGCGGACCGTGCGCCGCCGCGGGCTCGGCCTTGTTGACGCGCGCCGGCGCGGCCTTCTCGTCGGCTTCGGCCGCCGTGGCCAGCGGCGCGGACTTCGTCCGCTGGACACGCGACCTCGCGGGCTGGCCGCGCGCGGCGCGCTCGCGCCACGCCGTCCACGCGGCACCCAGTCCGCGCGCGGGGTCGAGCAGCAGCCGGCGTCCCAGGTTCCCGATCCAGTGGAAGCCCAGCTCGCTGGCGGCCAGCGCGCTCACCGCGAACAGCGTGCCCGCCACGATCCACGATCCCACCCCGCCCAGCGCCGAGCGCAGCGCGAGGGAGCCGGCGAAGCCCCAGCTCCCGGCCCAGGTCAGGCGATCGAGGGCGGCGAGCCCCAGCAGGCTGCAGATCTCGAACACCAGCAGCGCGCCGATGAAGCTGCTCAGAGCCAGCGGCCCCGCCGGGCGTGAGCCCAGCCGGTTCCAGGCCCAGGCACCCGCCAGCAGCGGCACGCCGAAGGCGGCGAAGCGCCCGAACGTCCAGACCAGCGCGAAGGCCAGCGCGGCGCCCACCGGACCGCAGGCGTTGGTCGCGGTCCACGGGCGCGCGCCGGGCAGCGCCGGCTCCCAGGTCGCGATGCTCGCCACGGTGAGCACGGCGAAGGCCCCGAGCAGGAGTCCGAGGATCTGTTGCTGGCGTCTGGCGGAGATGGAGTTCGAAGGAGCCACGCTGGTCCGGTGGGAGCCTCCCTGCAGGTTGAGCGGCCACGCGCCCCGGTCGTGCGGAACCGGGCTCGGACGGCCTCGAACGGGTCGGCGACAGGGACGCCCGACCCGTCTTCCCGCCCTCCTGGCGGGCGTCGGCCGCGTATTGTGCAACACGGCGCGGCGGCGGGCAACGAGGCATTGCGGCCGGACCGAACCCGGGCGGCCGGGCCGTCTTGGCCTGCCCGGCGCATGGTCAGAGCCACCCCGCGCGCCCCGCGGCTGGCCGGGGCTCGCCACGCCTTCGCCGGGGGCGTCGTGCCGCGCGTAGATGGGCGCAGGCGGCGCTCGGCGGCGCGGAAGCGCGCGTCGCCGTTCAGCGCAGCGAACTGCGGGCCGTGTCGCCGGCCGCCCGCGCTTCAGGCCCGCGCCGCCGCGGCGGGCGGCGCCGCGGCGGGCGCGGTGTCGGGCTCCACGATGCCCTGCTCGAGCCAGGCGAAGCGGCCCTCCAGCGCCCCGCGGGCGACGCGGTAGCTCTCCGGGTCGTCGTTCGAGCGCAGCCCGTCGAACAGCCGCTCGACCCGGCGCCGCGCCAGGCGGCAGAACAGGTCGGCCAGCTCGAGGGCCGAGTCGTCCGCGCCCGCGGGGCTGGCATCGCGCACGGCACGCACGCAGGTCGCGCTCATCGCGAACAGCTCGGCGCCGGCGTCCACGCAGCGGAAGAGCTGGGCCTGCCTGCGCTCGAGCGCGGGCCCGTTCGCCACCATCAGGTGGAACTGCGCGCGCGCGAGGCGGCGCGCGCTGCGCTCGATCCAGCGCACGTGAGCGGCCAGCGGCCCGAATCCGGCGTAGCGCGGCCAGCGCCCCCAGCCCAGCCAGCGACCCGGATACCAGGCGGCGTAGAACGCGCCGGCGCGGAACAGCCCGGCGATGCGCCGGCCCGCGGGCACGCCCGGCATCACCAGGTCGCCCGCCGCCTTCAGGTGCACGTCGAGCGCCTCGCGCGCGATGAAGAGCCGCATGATCTGGCTGGTGCCCTCGAAGATGCGGTTGATCCGCAGGTCGCGCACCATGCGCTCGAGCGGCACCGGCGGCTCGCCGCGGTCGGCGAGCGAGCGCGCGGTCTCGTAGCCGCGCCCGCCGCACACCTGCAGCGCGAGGTCGCACAGCTCCCAGGCCTTCTCGGTGTTCCACAGCTTGCCGAGCGCGGCCTCGAGCCGGATGTCGGAGCGTCCGGCGTCGGCGAGCAGCGAGGCGAGGTCGGAGACCGCCTCCATCGCGTAGGTCGAGGCCGCGATCTCGGCGAGCATCTGCGCCACCGCCTCGTGGTGGCCCACCGGCCTGCCCCACTGCACGCGCTTCGCCGCGAAGGTGCGCGACGCGTTCAGGCACCACTTGCCCGCCGCGGCGCAGCTCGCCGGCACGGTGAGGCGCCCGGTGTTCAGCGTGACCAGCGCCAGCTTCAGGCCCTTGCCCTCGCCCCACAGCAGGTTCTCTCTCGGCACCCGCACGCCGCGAAAGCGCATCAGGGCGTTCTCGATGCCGCGCAGTCCCATGAACTCGAGCCGGTGCGCGACCTCGATACCGGGCGTGTCGCCCTCGACGATGAACGCGCTGATGGGACCGGGCCTGCCGTCCTTCCCCGGGGTGCGCGCCATCACCACCATCAGCTCGGCGATGGTGCCGTTGGTGCACCACAGCTTCTCGCCGTCGATCAGGTACGCCGCGCCGTCGGGAGTGGGCGTCGCGGTCGTGGTCATGCGCGCGGGATCCGAGCCCGCGTCCACCTCGGTGAGGGCGAACGCCGAGATCGCACCCTGTGCCAGCCGCGGCAGCCACTTCTTCTTCTGCTCCTCGGTGCCGAAGAGCTTGAGCGGCTGCGGCACGCCGATGGACTGGTGGGCGGAGAGCAGCGTCACGATCGCGCTCGAGACCGTCCCCGCCAGTGCCATGGCGCGACCGTAGGTGTACTGCGAGAGCCCGAGCCCGCCGTATTCGCGGGGGATCTTGATGCCGAAGGCGCCCATCGCCTTGAGCCCCTCGATGACGCGCTGCGGCACGCGCGCGTCGCGCTCGATCTGCTCGCCGTCCACCTCGGCGCGCAGGAAGCGCTCCAGTCGCTCGAGGAACTCGCGGGCGCGGCGCTGCTCCTCCGGATCGGGCTCGGGGTGGGGATGGATCAGGCCCAGCTCGAGCGAGCCGAGGAACAGCTCGCGCACGAACGAGGGCGCGGTCCAGCTGGTCTCGCGCGACGCCTCGGCGATGGCGCGCGCTTCCTGCTCGGTGGCGTGGGCGGTGGGCTTCGCGGTCTGGGTCATCGGCGTGCCCCGGGTCGTGGCGGACCAGGTCTTCCCGGTCCGGGCGTGCTGCGGGCGAACCTGCGCGCGCAGGGTAGCGCGCCGGCGGACCGAACGCCACGCGCGGCGGAGCCCCCGGCGGGCGAGCGCCGGAGGCTCCGTGCGCCGATGCGAGGCGACTAGCGGCTGAGCACCGCCCGCGTGGTGACTGAGCGCGCGCCCTGGATGAGACGCGCCAGGTAGACGCCGGCAGGCATCCCGCGCGACGCTCCCAGGTCCACCGTACGCACACCGGCGGTCGAGCCGAGCTCGCGCTCGAGCACCCTGCGCCCGGTGACGTCGAGCAGGACCAGCTTCGCGCTGCCGGTCCCGGGCAGCGCGCAGCGGAACATGAGACGCCCATCGGGCACGCCGCGGTTCACCCAGCGGATGTCGAGGGCGACCTCCGCCGGCACCGTCACCGTGGCCTCGCCGAGGAAACGCCGGCGCCCGTCCTCGAGCAGGGCGAGGCGGTAGGAGTAGGTAGCGCCCGGCGTCACGCTCCGGTCGTCGTAGGCGATGCGGCCTTCACCGTCGGGCGCCAGCGTGCCGAGCGCGCTCCACTCGCCGCCGCCCTCGCGACGCTCGAGCGCCGCACTCCCCATGCTGCGGTCGGCGCTGTACCACCGCAGCCGCACCAGCCCGGGCTCGGCCTCGACGCTCACCAGCGAGAGCTCGACCGGGGTGGGCCGGTCCCAGGTGAGCGCGCGGCCGTCACGGTAGAAGACATAGCCGTCGGCCCCGCCGAAGAAGAGCATGCGATCGTAGAGCGCCTCGTACACCGCGCTGTGGCCCCAGCGCGGGCCGGGGTTGCCGGGCAGTGACGTGATGTCGGTCCACGTCGGTGTCGCACCCAGCGTCAGGGCGTAGGTGCCGTCCAGCGCGTGGCCCGAGGCGAAGCTGGAGTCGTAGCCGCCCTGGACCACCAGGCGGTCGCGCTGGGAGTCATAGATCACGGACTGTTCGACACGCACCGAAGGTGCAGTTCCCGCCGGCGCGAGCAGGGTCCACGCGAGCGGCCCGGCCAGCGACAGCGCCCAGGTCTCGTTCAGGTAGTCGGTGTCGTAGCCGCCGAACACGATCATCCGCTGGTGCACGGCGTCGTACGCGGCGCGGTGGCCCGAGCGCGCGGTCGGCCCCGAGGCCGGCGTGATGTCGTGCCACGCCGGCGTCCCGGAGAGCGTCAGCGCCCACAGGTCGCCGCGGCGGTTCGAGGGCGGCGACAATCCGTCGTAGCCGCCGAACACCAGCACGCGGTCAGCGGCCGGGTCGTAGACCATCGCGAAGTCGGCGCGCGGCGCGGGCGGTGTGCCGGTCGGTGAGAGCTGCGTCCAAGTCGGCGTGCCTGCGAGCGTGAGCGTCCACACGTCGTTGTAGAAACCGCCGTCGTAGCCGCCGAAGACAATCATGCGGTCGTGCACCGCGTCGAGGACCGCGCCATGGAGCCGCCGAGGCGTCGGCGGCGTGCCCGAGGTCCCGAGCGGCGTCCACGCCGGGCTCGACCCGAGCGAGAGCGCCCATATGTCGTTGAGATGGCTGCCGTCGGTGCCACCGAAGAGGATCTCGCGGCTCCGAAGCGGATCGAGGATTGCGCTGTGCATCGCACGCGCGGTGGGCCCCGGAGCGGGTGTGGAGGGCACCGTGTCCCAGAGCGGCGTCCCCGACAGGTTGAGCCCGAAGAGCTGTCCCGTCGGGTACGCGCCCACCATGCCACCGAAGACGACCATGCGATCCGAAGCCGCGTCATAGACGATGGTCGGGCCCCAGCACGCGCTCGGGCCGCTGCCGGACGGCACGATGTGCGACCATACCGGGGACCCGGAGAGAGGCAGCGCCCAGACGTCGGCGAAGGAGCTGGGGCCGTCGTAGCCGCCGAAGGTCACCAGCCGATCGTGCAGGGCGTCGTAGAGCACAGCGTGGTCCGCGCGCGGCGCCGGCGCGGTGCCCGACGGCGCGAGGTTGGTCCACGCCGCCGGACCGGAAAGGGAGAGCGCCCAGACCTCCTTGAGCATGACCACGTCGTAGCCGCCGAACACCACCATGCGCTGGCGCACCGGGTCGTAGATCGCGCGCTGGCCCGAGCGCGCGGTCGGGCCTCCGACCGGCGTGATGTCGTGCCATGCCGGCGTGCCGGAGAGCGTCAGCTCCCACACGTCGCGGCGCCGGTTCGCGGGGGGCGAGACGCCGTCGTAGCCGCCGAAGGCCACGATGCGGTCGCCGACCGGGTCGTAGACCATGTCGAAGTCCGCGCGCGGCGCAGGCAGCGGCCCGGTCGGCGCGAGCTGCGTCCAGGTCGGGGTACCCGTGAGCGAGAGCGCCCACACGTCGTCGTAGTAGCCGCCGTCGAAGCCGCCGAAGACGACCATGCGATCGCGGTTCGAGTCGTAGACCGCGGCGTGCAGCCGGCGTGGCGCGGGCGGCGTGCCCGCAGTCACGAGCTGCGTCCATGAGGGACTCGAGCCCAGCGCGAGCACCCAGGTGTCATTCCGGTAGCTCCCGTCGGTCCCGCCGAACACCACCATGCGATTCCGCACCGGGTCATAGATGGCGGTGTGCGAGCCGCGCGAGATGGGTGTGGAGATCGGCGGCGGCGGGGACGGCGGGAGAAACGACCACGTGCCTTCGGGAGCGGTCACGCGTGCGGGCTCTGCCGGGCGCGGTCCGGTCGGCACCGCGTCGCGGTCGAGCATCTTCTTCTGCAGCAGCCAGGGATCCGCAACCGGGATCGCCGAGGGCTGCGGTCGTGTCGGCTGCGCGCCGGCGGAGGCGGCGATGGAAAGGACCAGCAGCAGCTGAGCGATCAGGAGTCCATTCGGGAGGAAGCGCGAGGAGTTCATGGAGCCTCCGATGCATCGCACGAGGTCCGTGAGGGATGCCCCATTCTATGGATGATGACGCCGAAAGACCAGACCGAATTGCGCTGGCCGGCGCCTAGCCTCCCGACCACCGCTCCCACCCCACGCCCTCGTGCCCGAACCGGAAGGCCTCCGGGTGCAGGGCCTCGGCGAGGATCTCCACCGTCTCGGCCACGCGCGGGCCCGGGCGGTTGAAGTAGGCGTTGCCGTCCCCCAGGTAGACGCGGCCCGCGCGGACCGCGGCAAGGTCGCCCCACCCCGGGCGCGCGGCCAGCGCGGCCATCGCGGGGCGGGTGCGCGCCAGGTCGAAGCCACGCGGCGCGACGAAGATCACCTCGGGGTCGGCGGCGCGCAGGTCATCCCACGCGAGCGGTGACGCGGCGCGATCGTGGGCGCCGAACACGTCGTCCCCGCCGGCCATCGCGATCAGCTCCGGCATCCACCGCCCCGCCACGGTCGGCGGCTCGAGCCACTCGAGACACGCCACGCGCAGCCGCGGCATCTCCCCCGCGCGCTCGGCCACCGCCTCCATGCGGCGCCGCAGGCGCGCCACCTGCTGCACGCCGCGCTCGGGCACGCCGAGCGCGTCCGCCACGCGGCGCAGGTCGCTCCAGATGTCGGCCAGCGACCCGGGCCCGAGCGCCACCAGCTTCACCGGCGGTGCGGCCGCCGTGCGCAGCGCGCTCTCAACCTCGGCGAGGCTCACCGCGCACGCCTCGTGCTGCGCCCGGATGAGGACCAGGTCGGGTGAGAGCGCGGCGAGGGCGGGAGCATCCACCTCGCAGACCGGGATCCCCTGCGCGGCCGGCGCGAGCGCCCGCTCGTGCCGTTCTTTCGAGGCGCCGTCGAGCGCGAACTTCGGTCGCGTCGCGGCCGGCAGCTTCCGCACCCAGGCTGGGTGGTCGCACTCGTGCGAGCGCGCCACCAGCCGGTCGCCGCAGCCGAGGGCGCACACCATCTCGGTGCCGGAAGCGACGAGGGAGACCACGCGCTGCGGGGGCATCGGACCTCGGGGTTCGCGGGAGGGAGAGCGCGTGCAAGGCGGCGCCCGGCGTCCACTGTCGTGATACACCGGCCGCTACCGGGCGGTTCGAGCGGGCCCTGGCGTTCCGCTGGATCCGGGGGCGGTGAAGCCGCCGAGACTGCCCTCACACGCGCCCCGGTCCGCACGCGCGGCGGCTCGCGCCGGCCCCGGTTCGCCCCCGCCGCGGCTCGCGCCAGCGCCGGTTCGCACGCGCAGCGGATTGCGCCGGCCCCGGTCCGCACCCGCGGCGGATCGCGCCGCCGCCGGTTCGCCCTGTCGCCTCTCGCGGCCGGTCCGATACAATGGAGCGCGGTCACGCCAGCGCCTTCCACTTCCGCCCCGGAGGTCCGCCGTGCATCCTGCCCCGCGCCCGAAGCCTTCCCTCGCCCTCGTCCCCGTGCTGCTCGCCCTGGCCCTCGCCCTGCCGCTCGCCCGCCCGGCCGATGCGGCCGAGGCCTCCGCCGGCCGGCCGGTGTGGGCGAAGAGCGGTGTGCATCTCTCGGCCGCCTACGAGCGCATGCTGCGCGAGGAGATCGCGCTGGGACGCGTGCTGCCGCCCGGGCTGCTGGAGCGCTGGGGCCTCGACGTCCCCGCGGAGGACGAGAGCTTCGCGGAGGCGCCCGGCGACCTGCTGCGGGCCCCGCGGCTCGGCGCCGAGCGCGTGGCGACGGTGGGCCTCGCGACCGACGCGCAGCTCAACGACAAGACCGGCGATGCGACCTGCGGGTCCTGCGGCAGCCGTCCGCTCGGACAGGCCGAGACCACCATCGCCGCCTACGGGAGCTTCCTGCTCGCGGGCTGGAACGACACGAAGGGCTTCTGCACCGGGGGGCCGGTGCAGGGCTACGGCTGGTCCACCGACGGCGGCGCCACCTGGGTGGACGGCGGCGACCCGCCCTCTCCCATCCCCGGCGGGCGCTTCCGCGGCGATCCCGTGCACGCGGTGAACCGCAAGACCGGCAGCTTCTACGTGTGCGGGCTCTACGAGGACCCGTCGAACGGCGCCAACTCCGGCCTCGCCCTGATCCGCGGTCACTTCGCGGGCGGCACCTTCGTGGTTGACGCGAACACGCGACCGCGCGCGGGCGGATCGGACTTCCTCGACAAGGAATGGCTGGCGGTGGACTCGCTCTCCGGCAACCTCTACGTGACCTACAGCAACTTCGTCGGCGGCTGGTACTCGCAGATCGAGTTCATCCGCTCGACCGACAACGGCGCGTCCTGGAGCGCGCCCCAGGTGCTGAGCGCGCCCGCCAGCTACGGCAACGTGCAGGGCTCGCGGCCGCTGGTGGGCCCGAACGGCGAGGTCTACGTCGTGTGGTACGACTACGGCTACCCGCTGAGCCACGAGCGCGTGCGCCGCTCGGATGACTTCGGCGCCAGCTTCGGTTCCGAGCAGACCATCTGCGCCTTCTACGAGAACAGCTACAGCGGCGCCCCCGGCTACCGCCGCGGCTGGGCGCCGACCCTGCCCGGCGCGGCCGTGGACGTGAGCACCGGACCACACCGCGGCCGGCTCTACGTGACCTGGGACGAGGCGGTGGACTTCTACGACGCGCCCTTCCCGGGCTCGCCCACCACGGTGACGGAGAACGAGAGCAACGGCTTCTTCGCCAGCGCCACGCCGTTCACCGTCGGCAACCGCCTGCGCGGCGGGTGCGCGAGCTCGAGCGACGTGGACCTCTACCGCTTCAGCGGGCTGCGCGGGCAGACCCTGTTCTTCGCCGCCGACTCGGCGCGCGACAGCACCACTTTCAACATGCGTCTGGTGTGCGCGGCCGACACGTCGACGCTCAACAACTACCGCCTGCTGACCTTCAGCCAGTCGCGCTACCCGGCCTTCGCCTTCACGCTCCCCGCGGACGGCACCTGGTACGTGCGCCTGAACATCGCCAGCAGCGGGCCGTACCCCGCCACCTACCGCATCCTCACGACCTGGGACACGCCCACGCCGGGCGAGCGCGCGCGCGACCACCGCGACCGCTTCGTCGCGCACTCGGACGACGGCACGACGTGGAGCACGCCGGTCCTGCTGAACGATGACGACCCCTGGTTCGACGGCATCTTCCCCGAGGTCACGGTGGATGGCACCGGGGCGGCGCACGCCTTCTGGCACGACTTCCGCGACGACCCGGGCTGCGGCGCGCTCTCCTACGAGTACATGACCTCCTCCGGCGACGGCGGCGACACCTGGGGAGCGAACCGGCGCGTGAGCGACGCCCAGTCGTTCTGGTCCATCAACGCCTGCGGCAGCGCGAACCAGGGCGACTACCAGGGCATCACCAGCCAGGGGAACGACGTGTACCCGTGCTGGGCCGACTCGCGGCTCGGCGACCCCGACCCGTACGCCGAGGCCGATCGCTTTGCGCACGGCGCGGGCTGCCCGCCGCCCGTGGGGGTGGGAGGCGGCTCGAACGTGTTCGCGGTGTTCAGCCTGACCAACACCGGCAACGTGCCGGGCACCTTCGCGTGGACCGTCACCGACGACAACGGCTGGCTGGACGGCGCCACGCCCTCGACCAGCGGCAGCGTCACGCTCGCCGCGAGCGCGGTGCAGAACGTCACGGCCACGCTGCGCCCGAGCGGCGACTGCTGGCCCGCGGCGGTGGACACCGTGCGCTTCACGGCGAGCGACATCTTCATCCCCGGGCGCACGTACTCGTGCCAGACCACGGTGACCTGCGCGCCCACCACCGCGGTGACGCCCGCTGCGGCGCGGTTGGCGCTCGCCCCGCCGCAGCCGAACCCGAGCAGCGGCCGCGTGCGGCTCGCCTTCACGCTCTCGCGCCCGGGGCCGGTGCGGCTGGCGCTCTACAGCGCGAGCGGCGCGCGCGTGCGCCTGCTCGCCGCAGGCCAGCTCGGGGCCGGCGTGCACGAAGCCGGCTGGGACGGGCGCGACGACGACGGCCGCCGCGTCGCGGCCGGGCTCTACTACGCCCGGCTCGAAGCCGAGGGCCGCACGCTCTCGCGGCCGGTGGGGCTGGTGCGATAGCGCCGGTCGCGCTGCAGCCCGCCGCCGCCCCGGCGGCGGGCGCGGAGCTTCACCTCGTGTCACCGAACGCAGGCGGCGAGCGCCGCGTGCGCCAGTTCGGAGGGTTGCGCTAACCTGCCGCCCATGGTCGCTTCCCTCCCGCTCGCCCTCGCGACGCTGGCGCTCGGCCTGTGGGCCGCGCGGCGCGGCGGCCACACCGGCGAGCGCGCGGCAGGCGCCGCCCTCGGTGTCGGCGGCATCGCGTTCGCTGCGATCGCCGTGCTCGAACGGGCCTCGGCGGCGCTCCCCGCGAGCGCGGGACTGCTGACCCTCGCCCGTGGAGCCGCCGCCCTGGCGCTGTGGGGAGCGCTGGCCGCGCTCGCCTTCCACCGGCTGCGGCGGCGCGACCTCTTCTGGGTGCTCCCCTTCGGGCTCTTCACGTTCCTCCACCTGCTGGCGCCCGCGCCTTCGGTGGGCCCGGGCGTGGTGCTTGCGCTCCCCGTCGTGGCGCGCCAGCGCTGGGTGGCCGACGCGGGCCGGCGCATGCTCGGGCCCGCCCTGCTCGGCGGGCTCGCCGCGGCGGTGCTGGCGTTCGTGCCGGTGGAGGTGGCACCGGCGGCGCGCGGCTCGGTGGCCGATGCCGCCGGACGCTACGCCGCGTGGGCGCGCGAGCTGGCCGGCGTGTTCATGCTGCTTGCGCTGCCGGCCCTGCTGCGGCGCTGGAGCCTCGGCATCCGCCGCGTCAGCCGGCGGCTCGTGCTGCTGCTCCTGCTCAGCGGCCTGGTGCCGCTGCTGCTGATCGCGGTCCTGTGGGCGGTCGGCACCGTGCTCGGCGCGGGCGCCGAGCGCGCGCTGTTCGCCCAGCGGCTGGTGGACGGCACCGCCGCCGGCCTGCGCGAAGAGCTCGCGGCCGCACTGGAACGTGCACCGGCGGAGGTCGAGCCGCTGGAGCGCGTCGCGAGCGCGCACCCGCGCTGGCCGGGGCTCCGCCTGTGGCGCGGCGAGGCGCGGGTGCACGGCGACTCGATCCCGCAGGAACGTGCGCTGGCGGGCTGGCCCGATTCGCTCGCCCAGCAGGGCGTCGTGCTGCTGGCCGACAGTGCCTGGCTGGGCGCCCGCATTGCGGATTCGGGCGGTCCGGCGGTGGCGCTCGTGCCAGCCTCGCAGGTGTTCGAGGCTGGTCTGGCGCGGGCGGTGGGCGCGCGGCTCTCGCTCGAGACCGACTTCGCCGGCGACTCGCTGGCCGCCCTGCTGCGCGGGACAGGCACCGACTCGCTGCGCGGCGCGCGCGCGGAGTCGCTGCAGGCGGGACTGGTGCGCGCGGGGCTCGCACGCACGGGCGGCGGCCTGCACCTGAACGTCGGCGGCACGCCCGTGGTCTCCTCGCGCCGCTTCAGCGCCGGCGCCGGGCATGCCGTGATGCGCGGGCTGTGGTGGGACGGCGCCGGCTGGGGCCGGGCGGCCTCGCTGCTCACGGTCGAGGTCGCCTGGCAGGAGACGCTCGCCGGGCTGTTCCGCAACGTGCGCGAGAACCCGTTCAACATCCTGCCGCTGTTCTTCATCGGGCTGCTGCTCGTGCTGGTCCTCATGCTTGCCGCGGTGAATCTCGGCATGGTGCGCGCGCTGGGCCGCAGCATCATGGCTGCGGTCGCGGCCCTGCGGGGCGGGGCGGCGCGGCTCGAGTCGGGCGACCTGGCGCACCGCATCGAGGTCGCCGGGGACGACGACCTGTGGGACGTGGCCGCGGCCTTCAATCGCATGGCCGAAGGCCTCGAGCGCGGGCGCCGGCTCGAGGCCGAGCGCCAGCGCCTGGAGGACGAGCTGGCGCTGGCGCGCCGCATCCAGGCGCGCCTGCTGCCGCCGGGACCGCCGCGCGTGCCCGGACTCGAGCTGCACGGGCTGAGCGAGCCGGCGCGCCAGGTGGGCGGCGACTACTACGACTTCATCCCGGTGGGCGACGGGCGCGTCGCGCTGGTGATCGCCGACGTCTCGGGGAAGGGCGTGCCGGCGGCGCTGCTGATGTCGGCGTTCCGCGCCTCGCTGCTGAGCCAACTCGCCCCGGGCGCCGAATCCGGGCCGGTGATGTCTCGAATCAACGCCTTCCTCCATCGCAGCGTCGAGCCCGGGCGCTTCGTGACCGCGTTCCTGGCGCTGGTGGATCCGCGGGACGGGCGCGTCTCCTTCACGAACGCCGGCCACAATCCGCCCATGCTCGTGCGACGCAGCGGCGCGGTCGAGCGGCTCGAGGCGGGCGGACTGCTGCTCGGCATGCTCGAGGACGCGCCGTTCGAGACGGGAGCGGCAACTCTCGGCGAGGGCGACCGGCTCGTCCTGTTCACCGACGGCGTCACCGAGGCGCAGAACGCCGCGGGTGACCTGTGGGGCGAGGAGCCGCTGCTCGCGCTGCTGAGCGAGACGGCCGATCGGTCCTGCGCCGAGACCGTCGCGCGCATCGTGGCGGAGGCACGGGGCTTCGAGGGTACGTGCGGGGCGTCCGACGACGTCACGCTGATCGTGGCGCGCCGCAACAGTTGAGAGTCGGCGCCCCTGCCGAGATGCCACCTTCGGAGCATCCCGCCGGTCGTCGCTTCTGCCGTTTCCCGCAATCTCCCGCAATCTCCTTGCCTGCCCCGCGGCCCTTCGGCTACATTCCCTCGTCCTTCCGCGCCGGGTCGCCCGGCTCGGAGGCGCCGATCCCCCTCCAGCGGCCGGGCACCTCGCGTGCGCGCATCCTCGCGCCGTCCCGCCGGTGGAACCCCGCCGGCGCATGCCGGGATCTTCAAGTCCGACCGAAGGAGCTTTGCATGAAGATGTTGCGCCATACGGGCCGCGCAGTGCGGAGATCCCTCCCCGCCGGGGCCGGCCTGCTGGCTGCGGCGCTGCTCGCGCTCGCTGCGGCTCCCCGCGCGTTCGCCAGCGAGCTGGATCTCAAGATCCCGGTGATCGACACCAGCTACCTGCTCTTCGGCACCCCGGTCTCGGGCCTGACGCTGCTCTACGTGGGGCTCGGCGTGTGCGTGCTCGGGATGCTCTTCGGCCTGGCCATGTACCGCCAGGTCAAGGCCCTGCCGGCGCACCGGAGCATGCTCGACGTCTCGAACATCATCTGGGAGACCTGCAAGACCTACATCCTCCAGCAGGGCAAGCTCCTGATGGTGCTCGAGGCGTTCATCGCCGCCTGCATCATCTACTACTTCGGCGTGCTCCAGGGGCAGGGCGCGGGCAAGGTGCTGCTCATCCTGATGTGGTCCGTGGTCGGGATCCTGGGCTCCTACTCGGTGGCGTGGTTCGGCATCCGCATGAACACCTACGCGAACAGCCGCACCGCGTTCGCCTCGCTCAAGGGCAAGCCGCTCCCGCTCTACGAGATCCCGCTCCAGGCGGGCATGAGCATCGGCGTGCTGCTCATCTGCGTCGAGCTCATCATGATGCTGGTGATCCTGGTGTTCGTGCCGCGCGAGGCGGCGGGGGCGTCCTTCCTCGGCTTCGCCATCGGCGAGTCGCTGGGCGCCTCGGCGCTGCGCATCGCCGGCGGCATCTTCACCAAGATCGCCGACATCGGCTCCGACCTGATGAAGGTCGTGTTCCGCATCAAGGAGGACGACCCGCGCAACCCCGGCGTGATCGCCGACTGCACCGGCGACAACGCGGGCGACTCGGTGGGCCCGACCGCGGACGGCTTCGAGACCTACGGCGTGACCGGCGTGGCGCTCATCTCGTTCATCGCGCTCGCGGTCGCCGACACCCAGAAGGCGCCGCTGCTGGTGTGGATCTTCGTGATGCGCATCCTGATGATCCTCACCTCGATCGTGGCCTTCAGCGTGAACGGGGCGATCGCGCGCTCGCGGAACCAGGGCAAGGACAAGATCGACTTCGAGGCGCCGCTCACCAGCCTGGTGTGGACCACCTCGCTGCTCTCGATCGCCGTGACCTTCGTGGCGTCGCGCTGGATGCTGGGCGGCATGGGCCAGGGCCTGTGGTGGAAGCTCTCGACCATCATCTCGTGCGGCACGCTGGCGGCAGCGCTCATCCCCGAGTTCACCAAGATCTTCACCAGCAGCAGCTCGCGCCACGTGCGCGAGATCGTCGCCGCGACGCGCGAGGGCGGCGCCTCGCTCACCATCCTCTCCGGGCTGGTGGCGGGCAACTTCTCGGTGTTCTGGAAGGCGCTGGTGCTGTCGGTGCTGCTGTTCATCGCCTACCTGATGTCGCTCCAGGGGCTCTCGGAGTTCCTGCGGCCCGAGATGCTGCAGTACACCGCGGTCTTCGCCTTCGGCCTGGTGGCGTTCGGCCTGCTCGGCATGGGACCGGTGACCATCGCCGTGGATTCCTACGGCCCGGTCACCGACAACGCCCAGAGCATCTTCGAGCTGTCGCAGATCGAGACCCACCCGGGCACGGCGGCCGAGGTCGAGAAGCAGTTCGGGTTCAAGCCGAACTTCGCGCTCGGGAAGCACCTGCTCGAGGACAACGACGGCGCGGGGAACACCTTCAAGGCCACCGCCAAGCCGGTGCTGATCGCCACCGCGGTGGCGGGCGCCACGACCATGATCTTCTCGCTGATCGTGCTGCTGAGCGAGCGGCTGGGCGCGGCCTTCGACCTTCGCCTCACCGAGCCGCGCGTGCTGCTCGGGCTGCTCATGGGCGGGGCGACGATCTACTGGTTCACCGGCGCCTCGATGCAGGCGGTGACCACCGGCGCCTACCGGGCGGTCGAGTTCATCAAGCGCAACATCCGGCTCGAGTCGGCCGAGAAGGCCTCGGTCAAGGACTCGAAGGAGGTGGTGCGCATCTGCACCCAGTACGCGCAGGCCGGGATGTTCAACATCTTCCTGGTGATCTTCTGCCTCACCCTGGCCTACGCCTTCTTCGACCCGATCTTCTTCGTCGCCTACCTGGTGGCGATCGCCGTGGTCGGCCTGTTCCAGGCCGTCTACATGGCCAACGCCGGCGGCGCGTGGGACAACGCCAAGAAGGTGGTCGAGGTGGACCTGAAGGAGAAGGGCACCGACCTGCACGCCGCCACCGTCATCGGCGACACGGTGGGCGACCCCTACAAGGACACCTCGTCGGTGGCCCTGAACCCCATCATCAAGTTCACGACCCTGTTCGGGCTGCTGGCCGTGGAGACCGGGGTGGCGAACCAGGCGATCGCACGGCCGGTGGGGGTGGTCCTCTTCCTGGTGGCGCTGTTCTTCGTCTACCGCTCCTTCTACGGCATGCGCATCAGCACCGTGCGCCAGGCGGCGGTTTCCGCCGAGGCGGTCGCGAGCGGGTCCGAGGCGGCCGCCGCGACCACCCAGGACTGACCGCGCGCCCCACCCGCCCAGAGGCCCCCGCCGGCGCTCCGGCGGGGGCCTTCGCGCAGGCCGGAACGACCCGGCCCGCGCTCCACACCCTCCCGGGCCGGGTCCGGGAAGGCGAAGCGGACGTTCATCCGGGCTTCGGCGGCACCGGGAACGAGATCTCCCGCGCCTGGAAGTGATTTTGGACTTCTGACCCACGCGGGTCTCGATTAGTATGGGTCATGGTCCCGGTACTTTTCGGTCAGAGGAGGACTCCCCCGTGCGGCCGCTACTCCGCTCGCTAGCGCTGTTCATCCTCACGACGATCGCCGCCAGCACCGCCCAGGCCACCAAAGTCGCCGACCTCGCCGCCGTCCACCACGACGGGCAGACGTTCCTCACCTGGACCTGCCCGCCCGGCATCGGCTGGACGTACCGCGTCTACGCGGCCGAGCACCCGATCTACTTCATCTCCGATTTCTGGAGCGCCGCGCGGGTCGCCACGGTGCAGGACTCCACGTGGTGCGACCGCCGCCTCTCCTCGCTCACCGGCGTGCCGTACGGCTACGTGGTGGACTCGGCGGCCACGCCGCTCGATTCGACGCAGGCGCTGTGCGTGCTCACTCCACAGGCGGACTCCCTCACCTACTACTGCGTCACCGCGCAGTCCGCCACCGGCAGCGAAGACCGCTCGTTCCAGATCAGCGTCAACACCCTGCTGGCGCCGGTGACCGAGACGCTCGCGCCTCCGCGCCCGGTCTACCAGCGAACCATCGTCGCCCAGGGCATCCCGACGGATGTCTACACGCTGTGGACCAGCGAGAAGGGCACCGCGCTCTTCCCGGTGATGGCGAACCGCGCGGGCATGGTCTACGACTGCGGCGTCGTGCGCAACGGCGACAGCCCCGGGCGCCCGCTGCTCGTCCGCCCCCATCAGCGCGGCGGGAGCTTCCTCGACGCGGTCGGGGGCTCGGGGTACCCGGGCGAGTGGCGCCTGACGCTCGACGACCCGTGGCTCAACTGGGACGGGAACACGTTCTGGTACGGCTACCACGAGGACTACGACGTCACCTCGCCCATGAACGTGCCGCCCACCTCCGGCACGGTGCGCGACTACACGATGCAGCGCGTCCTCTACACGCTGCTGTGGGTGCGGCGCACCTTCCCGATCGACACCACGCGCGTCTACGCCCAGGGGTACTCGATGGGTGGCGTCGGGAGCGTGTTCCTCGCGTTCACGCGCCCCGACCTGATCGCCGCGGTGCAGACCATCGTCGGCAAGTTCGATTTCGGCTTCGAGTCCGACCCCAACCCGTCGAGCGCTTTCAACACCGGCGGGCCGCTGCGCACCACGGTGGACAAGATGTGGGGCACGGTTGCGGCCGACCTGCCTACCCCGGAGGGCGCCCAGATCTACCAGCGGCTCAACGACGGCTGGCTGGCCGCGCGGCTCGAAGGCGGGGGCCTGCCACCGATCCTCGCGTTCAACGGCAAGAACGACTGGGTCGTCGGGTGGGCCGAGAAGATCCCCTTCTACGACGCGATGCGGGTGCACCGCCAGGGCGGTTACTTCTTCTGGGACACGCGTGAGCACACGAGCCACGCCTACAACTGGCTCCCGATGGAGAGCGCGAGCTACCTCTACCGCTTCCGCTCCGACCGCAGCTTCCCGGCGCTCATGAACTGCAGCGCCGACCTGAACCCCGGGTTCGGCGACGCCGCGAGCGGGGACAGCGTCGGTTCGATCAACGGCTGCGTGGAGTGGGACACCACGCTGGTGGACGGGCCTGCGCGCTGGGAGGTCACGCTGCGACTGCGGGACCTGAGCGGCCTGTGGACGACCTTGCCGGCCCCCGAATCGGTGACGGTGGACCTGACGCCGCGGCGGCTCCAGTCGTTCCGGGTCCAGCCGCTCCACCTCTACGCGTGGACCAACACGCGGCTGAGCGACGGCAAGGTGGTCCAGAGCTACGTCGAGCAGGCCGATACGCTCGGGCTGCTCACGCTGGGGTGGGTCAAGGCCTACCGCGCAGGCAACGTGGTCCACATCGAGGAGCTGCTGAACACCGACGACGTACCGGGCGCGCCCGGCGCGCGGGTGGCGCGCCCGACCATCGCGTTCGCCCGCAACCCCGCGGCCGGCAGCACCGTGCTGCGCGTGACCTGGCCCGGCCCGGGCGGGGCCAGCGTCGCGCTGCACGACGTCGCGGGCAGGAAGATCGTCAGCCTGTTCGACGGCCGGGCCTCCGGGACGAGCGTGCTCCGGCTCGACGCGGCCGCCATCGCGAACGGCGTGTACTTCGTCGAGGCCCGACAGGGCCGCGTCGCGACCACGCGAAGGCTCGTCGTCCTCCATTAGAGTTCGGAAGGGTTCTGAGGCCTCCCCCAGGACGGCCACCTCTGCAGGCGCGGAGGTGGCCGTCGGCTCCTGCGGCCCGGACCCGACACTCCCGGCCCGCACCGGGCCCGGCCCTCCGTCCCGCGCTTTGCCGCGCCGGTGCCGCGAGCCTTGACGGCGCGACACCGATGGATTCTGCTGCGGCGTCTCTCAACGGTCCGCATCCCGTTCCCCACCGACCCCGCAGGAGAACCACCATGACCACGCCTCGCGCGCGCGCCGTGCTGCTGCCGGCCGCGTGTGCATTCGCCCTGGCGTTCGCCGCCGCGCCCGCCGCGCCGGCCCGGCGCGACGCCCCACCGGCGCGCGGCGCCTCGCCCGCCCCGGCCATCGAGGAGCACCTGCTCGCGAACGGCATGAAGCTCGTGCTGGTCCCGCGCCACCTCTCGCCCACCGTGGCCGGCGCCTGGGTGGCCCGGGTCGGCTCGGCCAACGAGCGCCCGGGCATCACCGGGATCTCGCACCTGTTCGAGCACATGATGTTCAAGGGCACGCACGTCATCGGCACGCGCGACTACGAGAAGGACGTGCGGCTGATCGAGCAGCAGGAGGCGCTCCAGGACAGCATCCGCGCCGAGCTGTCGGCACTGCGCGCCGCCCAGCGCCGCGGCGAGCTGGACGACATGACGAAGCCCGAGAGCAAGACGCCGCGCATGCGCGAACTCGAGAAGCGCTTCGACGGGCTGGTCGCCGAGCAGCGCGCCAACATGGTGAAGAACGAATTCAACACCGTGCTCCAGCGCAACGGCGCCACCGGCATCAACGCGTTCACGAACAACGACATGACGGTCTACTTCGAGACCGTGCCCGCGAACCGGCTCGAGCTGTGGTTCTGGATGGAGGCCGACCGGCTGCGGAACCGCGTGTTCCGCGAGTTCTACTCGGAGCGCGACGTGGTCTACGAGGAGCGCCGGCTCCGGACCGAATCCACGCCCACCGGGAAGTTCGCCGAGTCCTTCGACGCCGTGTTCTGGGACGCCAGCCCCTACGCGTGGCCGGTGGTGGGCTGGCCGAGCGACGTCGCCAGCATCACCCGGGCGCAGGCCGACGAGTACTACGCGCTCTACTACCAGCCGCAGAACCTGACCGCGGTGCTGGTCGGCGACTTCGACCCGAAGGCCGCGCTCGCGCTCGCCGAGAGGTACCTCGGCGCGATCCCGCCCGGGGCCCGCCCCGCGCCCGAGATGATCACGATGGAGTCGCGGTCGCTGGCCGAGAAACGCTTCCACGGCGAGGCCGAGACCAACCCGGCGGCCACGGTGCGCTGGCACACGGTGGCCTTCACCCACCGCGACGCCCCGGTGCTCGAGATCGTGGACGGCCTGCTCACCGGCCCGGCCGGCCGGCTCCGGCGGAGCCTGGTGCTCAAGCAGGGCGTGGCCACCAGCGCCCGGGCGGCGCACGAGCCGCTCAAGTACGAGGGCTCCTTCGAGATCACCGCGGAGGCGAAGGAAGGCCGCACGCCCGAGGAGGTCGAGCAGGCGATCTACGGCGAGGTCGAGCGGCTCAAGAGCGAGCCGGTCGGCGCCGACGAGCTGCAGGCCGCGAAGAACCGCTACCTCACCGCCGCCTACCGGCAGCTCAATTCGAACTTCCTGATCGGACTGCGCTACGCCGTCTCCGAAGGCCGCGGCGACCTGCACGGCGCCGAGAGGATCGAGGCTGCGGTGCAGGGCGTGACCTCGGAGGACGTCCAGCGCGTCGCGCAGGCCTACTTCACGAAGGAAGGCCGCGCGGTCGCGATCTGGACGCGCAAGGGCGGCGGCGCCGAGGATCCCGAGCTGGCCGCGCTGCCGCCGCCGGCCCGCGAGCGGGCGCGCGCGGGGCTGGCGCGGATCCGGGCGGCCAGCGACCCGGAGAAGCTCCAGCAGATGCTCGACATGTTCGACCAGATGGGCGCCCAGATGCCGCCCGAGGCGAAGCCCGCGATCGAGTACCTGCGCGGCAAGGCCCAGGCGCGCCTGCGCGAGCTCTCGACCCCGAAACCGTGAGGACCGACGCCATGAACGACACGAACCGCTGGTTCCGTGGCGCCGCCGGCGCCTCGCTCCTGCTCCTGCTCGCGCTGCCGGCGGTCGCCGCCGACGCCCCGCCGCCCGCACGGCCCGAGCAGCTCCGCTTCCCCGAGCTACGCTACGCGCCGCCGCGCGCGGCCGACTGCCGCGTGTTGCTCAAGGGCGGCATCCCCGCCTACCTGGTCCCGGACCACAGCACGCCGCTGGTCACGATCCACGTGCTGATGCGCGTCGGCCCGGACCTCGCGCCCGCGGGCAAGGAAGGTCTGCCGGCGATGGCGATGAACCTGCTCACCCGCGGCGGGACGAAGACCCGCACCGCTCAGCAGGTCGAGGACCGGGCGAGCGCGCTCGGCGCCCAGCTCGAGTCCGACCTCGGCAGCGGCGGCGGCGGCATGTTCGGCCTCGGCGGCGTGCCGATCGGGCCGGCCTGCTCGCGCGCCACGCTGAACCTGCTCGCCAAGGACGTGGACGAGGGGCTGGCATTGCTGGTCGAGTGCCTCAAAGGCCCCGCCTTCGAGGACGAGCGCGTGAAGCTCCGGCGCGAGCAGGAGCTGCAGCAGATGAAGCAGCGCAACGACGAGAGCGCCGCGATCGAGGAGCGCGAGTGGGGCTTCCTGATGCGCGGAGGCAGCCACTGGACCAACCGCTGGACCACGAGGTCCTCGATCGAGGGCATCACCCGCGAGGACCTCGTGGCCTTCGCGCGCCGCTACGTGGGCCCGAAGAACTTCGTGCTCGCGGTCTCCGGCGAATTCGACCGCGCGACGATTGCGAGGAAGCTGGAGGCGGCGTTCGCGAACTGGCCGGTCCCCGGCGTGAACCCCGGTCCTCCGGCCGCGCCCGCCGAGCCGTCCGCCGCGGGCTGGTACCTGGTGGACAAGGACGTGAACCAGGGCCGCGTCTCGATCGGGCTGCGCGCGCTCGACCGCTTCGATCCGGACTACCAGGCCGCGCGCGTGATGAACGACATCCTGGGCGGCGGCGGGTTCTCGTCGCGGCTCACCAACCGCATCCGCTCGGACGAGGGCCTCGCGTACTCGGTGCGCTCGGTGTTCGAGGGCGGGCTCTACTACCCCGATCCGTGGCGCATCCAGTTCCAGTCCAAGGTGCGCTCGGTGGCGTTCGCGATCCAGATCGCGCTGGCCGAAGTGCGGCGCATGCGCGACTCGCTGGTGAGCGCGCAGGAGCTGGAGGTGGCGAAGAGCAAGTTCATCGAGGGCTTCCCGGCGCAGTTCGAGACCGCGAACGCCGTGGCCGGTGGGCTCGCCGTGGAGGAGCTGACCGGCCGGTACCAGAAGGACCCGGACTACTACAACGAGTACCGCGACCGGGTGCGCGCGGTGTCCGCCGCGGACATCCAGCGCGTGGCGCGGCGGCTGCTGGATCCCGCCAGGCTCGCCGTGCTCATGGTGGGCAACGCGAAGGACATCCTGACCGGCGATCCCAAGCGCGACGCGCAGATCACGACGCTGGCGGGCGGCGATCCGAAGCACATGCCGCTGCGCGACCCGATGACCATGAAGCCAATGCCGTAGCGCCCCGAGTCGGAGCCCCGTCGTCGCACCCAGAACGCCGGGACAGACGCGGCGCGGCGGACGTGGCGCGGCGGATGCAGCGCCGGGACTTGGCGCCAAGCCATGGTGCAGGACACGGCGGACCGTGGTGCCCGGACGTGGCGCCGGGCATGGCGCCGGGCGGGTTTCCTGCCCGGCGCTGAGCTATACTGCGCGTCGTCGCCCCCCCGCCACGCCCGCCGAACATCCGCGCGGTCCTCTGGAGGCCCATGAGCTCGCAGAAGGTCTACGACGTCCCGCCCCCGCCCGACTTCCGCTCGCACACGGTCGCGCTGTTCCTCGCCCAGATGGACGACCAGAGCCGCCGCCTCGCGGAAGACACGCGCGGCATGAGCGCGGACGAGCTGGCGTGGCAGTCGCTCCCCGGCATGAACTCGATCGGCATGCTGCTCGCCCACATCGCCGTCGTCGAGGTGTCCTGGACCCGGCTGGTGCTGGAGGATCGCCCCATGCCGGTGGACGTGAGCGACGTGCTGGGCGTGGGCCGGGAGGCCACCGGCATGCCGCTCGCTCCCGACGCGGGCCCGCCGGCGTCCCTCGCCGGCAAGGACCTCGCGTTCTTCGACGACCTGCTGGCGAAGGCGCGCGCACACCTCGCGCGCATCGCCTCTGCGCTCGCCGACCGCGATCTCGAGCGCGCGGTCGTGCGCCCGCGCCCGGGCGGCGGCGAGGGGACCGTCACCGTGCGCTGGACGCTCTACCACCTGCTCGAGCACCTGGCCGGGCACTACGGCCAGGTCCTGCTCCTGCGCCACCAGTACCGCGCGACGCACGCCGGCTGACCGGCCGATCCAGGGAGCCCGAGATGCAGACCTACCAGACCCTCCTCGAGACCCCGGCCGGGTTCGCCTCGGCCCAGGTCGCGCGCTTCCTGTGGCAGATGGACGAGCAGTCGCGCCGGCTGCTGGACGACGTGCGCGGCGCGAGCCCCGAGGAGCTGGGCTGGCAGCCGGCGCCCGGCATGAACACCATCGGCATGCTGCTCGCCCACATCGCCTATGCCGAGGCGCATCTGGCGCAGGTGGGCCTGAAGGGCGAGGTCACCGGCCACGCACACGACGTGGTGGGCATCACCGAGGCCGACGAAGGTATGCCGCTGCCGGCGGGCGGCAGCCCGCCCGCGGCACTGGCCGGGAAGGACCTGGCGTTCTTCGTCGAGTTGCTGGCGCGCGCCCGCGCACACACGCGGCAGGTGGCGAGCGCGCTCAGCGACGCCGACCTCGAGCGCCTGGTGACGCGCGACCGCCCCGACGGCACCAAGCGCATCTTCAACGTGGGCTGGGTGCTCTACCACATGCTCGAGCACGAGGCCGGGCACCACGGGCAGCTGAACCTGCTCAGGCACCTCTACCGGGAGCGGAGCGGACGGGGGTAGAGCCGGGCTACGCCGGCTCCCCCGCCAGCGCCTCGATCCGCGCCAGGCCTTCCTCGAACACCGCGGGCTCGGGGATGAGACTCAGCACCAGGCGGTCGCTCCCCGCGAAGTCGTAGAAGTGCCCGGGATGGACCACCACGTCGCGCAGCAGTAGCGCGAGCGCCCACTCCTCTTCGCTGCGCGCCGCGGGCACGCGCAGCAGCGCCGCCCAGCCGCCGTCGGCGGGCAGCAGGCTCAGCTCGGGGCGTCGCCCGACCAGCCGCTCGAGCGACTCCAGGTTCTGCGCGAGCCGCGCCCGCAGCGCGCGCTGGAAGGCGTGCCGCGCCTCGAGCAGCTTCGGCAGCGCCGCCTGCACCGGGGTCGAGACCGAGAGGAACAGGTCAGCGATCCATTCGAGCCCGCGCAGCGCCTCGGCGACCGCCGGCTCGGGCCCACAGGCCGCGATCCAGCCCAGCTTCAGCTGCGGCATCCCGCAGACCTTTGAAAGCCCGCTCAGCACGAAGGTCGGCACGCGCGCCCCTGCCGCGAAGCTCGGCAGCGGCGCCTCGCGGCCGGGCCGCGGGAAGTCGCCGAACACCTCGTCGGCGATGATGGCTGCGCCGTGGCGCTCGCACAGCGCTTCGAGGACCTCGCGCTCGGCGCCCGCCACGCACGAGCCGGTCGGGTGGTTGGGCTGCACCACGATGACCCCGCGCACGTCGGGCCCGAACCCCTGCTCGAGCGAGCCGGGGTCCAGGTGCCACGCCCCGTCCCACGCGATGCGGTACGGGCGCAGCCTCACGGCCGACCAGCGCGGCGAGCGGCTCGAAGAGCGGGTAGCTCGGCGCCGGCACCAGGAACGTATCGCCCGGGTCGGCGAGCAGGCGGAAAAGGTGCGCGTACGACTCGCTGGTGCTGGCGGTGAGCACGATGCGCTCGGGCGCGACCACGAGCCCGCGCACGGCGTAGTAGCCGGCCACCGCGGCGCGCGCCGCGGCGCTCCCGCGCGGGTCGGGGTCGTAGGCGAGCGCGGCATCCGCGGCCAGCGCGGCGAGTTCGCCCGCGCGCGCCCCGCCCAGCCCGACGCGCGTGGGATTGGTCTCGGCGAGGTCGAGGAGCCGCGCGCCCGCGGCGCGGCGCGCTTCGAGCAGCCGCGCCCAGGCGTTGGGCGCAGCGTCGTGCGGGACGCGGCGCGAGAGCATGAGGCGGAGCCTACGGGCGGCCCGCCCGCGCGGCAAGCAGTGGAACCCCGGCCGTGAAGCCGGGGCCCCGTCTGCGCTGCGCGCGGTTCCCGCGCCGGATGGGCGGCGCGGCTCCTTCGCCGCCTCGGCCGTGAACCTCTACGTTCCCTCGCTCCAGGTGCGCAGGTAGCGCTCCTGCTCGGGCGTGAGCACGTCGATCGTGATGTCCATGGTCTTGAGCTTCAGCTTCGCGACTTCCTGATCAATGTGCGCCGGCACCACGAACACGTCGTTCTTCAGCGTCTTCGCCTTCTTGCGCAGGTACTCGACCGAGAGCGCCTGGTTGGCGAACGACATGTCCATCACCATCGCCGGGTGGCCTTCGGCCGCGGCCAGGTTGATGAGCCGGCCCTCGCCCAGCAGGTTCACGCGCTTGCCGCCCTTCAGCGTGAACTCCTCGACGAACGGCCGCACCGCGCGCCGCTTCGAGGACATGCGCTCCAGCGCCGGGATATCGATCTCGACGTTGAAGTGGCCGCTGTTGCAGATGATGGCGCCGTCCTTCATGGCGGCGAAGTGCTCGCGGCGCAGCACCGACTTGTTGCCGGTCAGGGTGACGAACAGGTCGCCGCGCGGCGCGGCCTCGCCCATCGCCACCACCTGGAAGCCGTCCATCTGGGCCTCCAGCGCCTTGACCGGGTTGATCTCGGTGACCAGCACGGTGGCGCCCAGCCCCTTCATGCGATTGGCCACACCGCGGCCGCACCAGCCGTAGCCGGCGATCACCACGGTCGAGCCCGCGATCAGCATGTTGGTGCTGCGCAGGATGCCGTCCACGGTGCTCTGGCCGGTGCCGTAGCGGTTGTCGAACAGGTGCTTGGTGTCGGCGTCGTTGATGGCGATGACCGGGTACTTGAGCGTTTTGTCCGCCGCCATCGCGCGCAGGCGGGTGACCCCGGTCGAGGTCTCCTCGGTGCCGGCATAGACGTCTTTCAAGTACCCGCGCTGCTTGGTGTGCAGCACCGTCACCAGGTCGCAGCCGTCGTCCATGGTCAGGTGCGGTCGCGCCTCGATGCACGAGACGATGTGCGAGTAGTAGGTCTTGTGGTCCTCGCCCTTGATGGCGAACGTGGCGATGCCGTAGTCCGACACCAGTGCCGCCGCCACGTCGTCCTGGGTGCTCAGGGGATTCGAGCCGCAGACGAACATCTCGGCGCCGCCCGCCTGGAGCGTGCGCGCCAGGTTCGCGGTCTCGGTGGTGACGTGCAGGCAGGCCGCGATCTTCATGCCCTTGAGCGGCTTCTCCCGCGCGAAGCGCGCGCGGATGGCGCGCAGCACCGGCATGTTACGCTCGGCCCACTCGATCCTCTGGCGGCCGGCCCTGGCGAGCGAGAAGTCCTTGACGTGGCCGGGGGTTCCCTGGCCGTTCGTGGCGGCGTCCTTGGTGGCGCGCCGGATGGCGGTGGCGGGCATGCGTGCTCCTTGAAGATGAGGTTGCGGGGACGGGGGAAAGCGACGAACGCGGACCATTGTGCCCGAAGCCGCCGCGCCGCTCAACCCGAAAATCGTCCGTGACGCTGGCAGGACGATATTGGTATGCTTCCGCACATGAAACGCACCACGCTGGTCCTGGACGCCTCTTTGTACGCTCGGCTCAAGAAGCGCGCCACCGAGGAAGGGCGGACGCTCACCGAAGTGGTCGAGCGGGCCCTGCGGCTCGGCCTCGAGCGCGCGGGTGCGGCGAAGCGCCCGAAGATCGCGCTCCCCTCCTACGACCTCGGGCCGTTCCTGGTGGACCCGGCGCGGCGCGAGAGCTTTGGCGAGGTGGTGCCGCGCCCGGGCGAGGGCCCAGAGGGCTGATGCGCGCGCTCGACTCGAGCATCCTCGCCTACGCCGCCGACCTCCGCGTGCCGGGATACGCACGCAGGCCGGGCGACTAATGCGCGCGCTCGACGTGAGCATCCTGGCCTACGCCGCCAACCGCTACGCTCCCGAGCACGCGCGCGCCGCCGCGGTGGTCGAGGAGCTGGCGAACGGCACCGCCCCGTGGGCGCTGCCCTGGTCGGTGGCGGAGGAGTTCCTGCACCTGGTCACCCACCCGCACGCGGTCGGGCGTCCGCTCGGGCCGGCCGACGCCTGGGGCTTCGTCGAGCGCCTGCTCGAGAGCCCCTCGCTCCACCTGCTGGGCGCGACCGAAGCCCACGCGCGCACGCTGACCGAGGTGCTGGCCTCCCTCCCGTCTGGGGCCGGGCTCCCCGCCGGGTTCGAGACCGCGGTGCTGCTGCGCGAGCACGGCCTGCGCGAGCTGCTCTCGGCCGACCGCGGGATGCGGCGCTTCCCGTTCCTGGTGGTCCGCGATCCGGTGCATGGCGAGGGCTGGTCCCCCGCCGAGGCCCCGGCGCGGCGCTACCGGGTGCTCAGGCCGCGGCCGGTGCGGTAGAATCCGGGCGTTCATCGGACCGCATCCGAGGGCCGCCATGCGAGCGCTCCAACCGCTCCTTCTCGCTCTCCCCCTGGTGGGGCTCTGCGCGCCTCAGGTGCGCCTGGGACAACCCGCCATCACCTGACAACCATCAGCTTCCGCGTCGCCACCCGCCCCGCGGCTTCGAGCCGGCAGAGATAGACGCCAGGGCGCCAGCCCTCCGTGCGAACCGAGACCTCGTGCACGCCCGGTGGCTGGACCGAGCGATCGATTGGCGTGGCGGCTCGCCGGCCCTGCAGATCGAAGACCGCCAGCGTCACGGGGCCCGCGGCCGGTAGGGTGAAGCGGATGACCGCGCCATTGCTCGCGGGGTTGGGGGCGATGGACACAAGAGCAGGCACCCGATTGATCGCTGGCTCGGCCGCGAGCGGCGCCGCCTTCCGCCGCCTCGGCACTTCGGTGGACCCGATGTCGAGGGCGGCGAGGTAGGGGCGCGGGACCCCGGCCACCGCGGAGAAGAGCCCGCCCGCGTAGAGCACACCGTCGTGGGCGCCCAAGGCCCGGACTTCACCACCCGCGACTCCGGGCGCCCACGACGCGACCGCGCCGGTCGCAGCATCGAGCGCAGCAAGGCGCAGGCGCGCCTCCCCACCGAGGTGCTGGAAGTCCCCGCCCGCGTATGCCGTGTTCCCGACCACCGTCAGCGCGTTCACCACGCCGTCGCCCGGCGCTCTCCACAATGTGGCGCCGCTGATGTGGTCGAAGGCGCCCACCCAGAAGTAGCCACCTGCGTAGAGCGCCTCGTCACGCGACACCAGGCAGATGGCCGGGCCGGCGGGCTGCGGGTTCCATGAACGGACCGCTCCCGTGACGGCATCCACCGCGGCGAGCCCGTTGCGCGGCTGGCCGTTCAGCTCGCCGAAGATCCCGGTGACGTACACCGTGCTGTCGTGCACGGCGAGGCCGTCGTATCTCGGGGGGACCCTGCTGTACACGCGGCTCCCCACGGGCGCCCACTGCGTGACCGCGCCGGTGGTGGCGTCGAAGGCCGCGAGAGAAGTCCGGGGCTGCCCGCCGAAGCCCGCGAACAGGCCGCCCACGTACACCGTGCTTCCGCGGACGGCCAGAGCATTGACCCAGCCATCCACCAGATGCGCGTCCCATCCGTAGACCGCTCCAGTCGTGGCATCCACGGCCGCGACGGCCTGGAGTTGCTTTCCACCGATGGACCAGAACTCCCCGCCCACATACAACGTGTTGCCGACCATGAGAAGCGCGTTCACCCCGCCGCTCGGCTCCGGATCCCAGGGCGTGGCCTCACCGGTCGTGGCATCCAGCGCGGCGAGATAACGCCGCTGCTGCACACCCAGCATGGAGAACGTCCCGCCCACGTAGACCCGGCGATCCTCCACAACGAGCGTCATGACGTAGGCTTCCGCCTCCCGACGCCACACGAGCGAACCGGTGGCCGCATCGAGCGCCACGACTGCCTGACCGCCGGCCGCGTACACCGTTCCGCCCCTCACCGCCAGGCCCCGGGTGCTGGGGAACGCCCCCGGGTCCCAATGGGTGGCGATGCCGGTCGCCACATCGAGCGCGGCGAGTCCCAGGCGCGGCGCCCCGCCGATGCGTGTGAACCTGCCCCCGGCGAAGAGCGTGTTGCCGTGCAGGGCCAGCGCGTGGACGCCGTCGTCCGCATGCGCATCCCAGTCGGTCGCGAATCCGCTCGCGCTCAGCGCGGCCACGCCCCTGCGCTCGCGTCCTCCGATGGCCGTGAACTCCCCGGCGGCGTAGACCGTGGTGTCCCTCACGACCAGGCCCCAGACCAGGTCGTTCGCGCCCGGATTCCAGGCGGTGGCCGCTCCCGTGACGGCGTCCAGCGCCGCGATGCGGGTCCGTGGCTGCCCGCCGATGGCTCCGAAGTCACCGCCCGCGTACACGGTCTTCCCGCGCACCGCCAGGGCGGTGACGTGGCGGTCGGGGCGCGGATTCCAAGCCGTGAGCGCGCCCGTCACCGCGTCCATCGCCGCGAGGTAGCGCTGCGGGCGTCCGGCGATGGCGGTGAAGGTGCCGCCGACGTACACCGTCCTCCCGTGCACGGCGATGGCCCAGACCTCGGAGTCCGGGCCGGGATTCCAGTCCGCGACCCGACCGTCGGCCAGGATGTGGGCGAGCCGCGCCCGCGCCAGGCCGCCGACCGCCCAGAAGCTGCCGCCGATGTACCAGCCCCCCTTCCCGTCCGGGGCGCTGGAGAAGACGGAGCCATTCACCCTGGGGAACGAGCCCACCAGGGCGCCGCTCCCGCGTTCGAGCACCGCGCCGCTGCCGGTGTGGGGACCGACCCGTGAGAAGCAACCGCCGATGTACAGCGTGTTCCCCGAGCGCAGGACGGTGTTGACCCAACCGTTCGTCACCCAGAGCGTGGTGTCCACGGCCTGGGATCGCGCGCGTGAGGCTGCAATCGGGACCAGAAGCGTCGCGACGAGCAGCGACAGCGCCCGGCGGAGAGACGAGCGGCCGATGAGGTTGATGCTCATGGCGACCTCAGGCGTGATGGTCCGGGTTGCTGAGTCCTCGGCTCCGCACCCAAGCGGCCCGCCTCCGCGAACGGGAACGGGCCGCTCGGGCGTGACGCCGCGGGCTACTCGAGCCCGTAGCGCCTGATCTTGTTGAGCAGCGTCGTGCGCGGAATCCTCAGGGCCTTCGCCGCCTCGGTGCGCGAGCCGCGTGCTTCCGCCAGCGCCTCGATCACCTTGCGCTTCTCCGCCTGCTCCAGCCCGCTGAGCGGCGCGCCCGCGGCCGGGGCGCCGTCGAGCTCGAAGCTCCGGACCGTCAGCTCCTGCCCCTCCGACGCCAGGATGACCGCGCGCTTGATCACAGACTTGAGCTGCCGCACGTTGCCCGGCCACGAGTGCGACACAAGCCGCGCCATCGCCTCCTTCGAGACCCGCACGCGCTTCTTGGTGCTGCGGCAGGCCTCCTCCAGGAAGTGCGGGATGAGCATTGCCAGGTCGTCCCCGCGCCGCCGGAGCGGCGGCAGCGCGATGACCGCGTGCGCCAGGCGGTAGTAGAGGTGCACGCGGAAGGCCTCGCCCCGCTCCAGCGCGGCGCGCTCGCGGTTGGTCGCCGCCAGAATGCGCGTGTCCACCGAGATGTTCTTGTTCGAGCCCACGCGGCGCGACTCGCCGGTCTCGAGGAAGCGCAGCAGCCGCGACTGGAGTTCCGGCGCCATCTCGGCGATCTCGTCCAAGAACACCGTCCCCTGGTCGCACACCTCGAACATGCCCGGCTTGTCCTTGGTGGCGCCGGTGAAGGCCCCCGCCACATGCCCGAACAGCTCGCTCTCGATGATCTCGCGCGGCAGCGAGCCCGAGTTGATGGCCATGAACGGCCCCGAGCGCCCGGAGAGCCGGTGCATGGCCCGCGCGATCAGCTCCTTGCCCGTGCCCGACTCGCCCAGGATCAGGACCGGCGGGTCGCTCTTCGCCAGTTTCGCGCAGTCATCGAGCAGGTCCAGTAGGGGCGCGTAGCCCGTGAGCAGCGCGAACGTCTCGAATGCCCACTCCGAGCGCCGCTCCAGCTCGGTGGAGCGGCGCGGGCGGCGCGGCGTCCGGTGCGGTTCGAGCGCCGCGACGCCTGCGGGCGCGGCGGCCTGCGCCGGGGCAAGGGATTCCCGGAGCTTCGCCAGCCGCGCCTCGGCCTCGGCGAGCTTGGCCGCCGCGCCCATGCGCTCGAAGTGGTCGCGCGCCGCGTAGTAGGCCTCGAAAGCCCCGCGCTGGTCCGCGTACTCGGCCGCGTGCGGCCCGGTGAGCCAGTCACCGTACGCCATCCACAGCTTGCCCCACTCGTAGGGCGTCTCGATGTCGTCGTAGTAGGCGAAGCCCTGGTCGAACCACTGCTTCGCTGCTTCGCTTCGGAGGGCTTGCCCACCGCCGCCGCGCTCAGCGCCAGCACGCGGTAGGTCGCCGCCTCCTCGTAGCGATCGCCCAGCTCGCGGCAGTGATCGAGCCCGGTCTTCGCCTCGGCGTAGGCCTCGTCGTGGCGCCCGAGCAGGTAGTAACACTCCGCGCGGCGCCGGCGCAGCTCAGCGACGATGTCGCCCTTGGGAACGAGGGCGAGGGCCTGGGGCCACACCTGATCGAAATACTCGAGGGCGCGTTCGACCCTCAGTTGCTCCAAGCATCCGTCACCCAGGAACTCAAGACCGAGAAGCGCCGATCGAGTATCGTCGAGTGCGCACTTCAACTCAACCGTCGCCTCAAATATCGGCACAGCGGACTCAAAGTCGCCCCGATACAATCGAATCAGCCCGATGAGCAACTCAGCATAGCGCACGAGCGTCGCGTGACCGATTTGTCGCGCCTCATCGAGACTCTCCTCCGCGGTCCGAAGAGCATCGTCAAGACGCCCACGCTTCCAGAGGGTAATCGCAATGCTCCGACGGCAGTTATTCGCGTCATACCTGCAGCCGGCCTCCTGCAATCCGACTAGAGCGCGTTCACCCGCTTCCAGTGCAGCCGACCAGCGGCACAGATACCTCTCAAGTCGGCTCAGATTGTCCAGCGCACAGGCCTCGACGTACTTCGTGTTCGCGCGACGCGAGGAGACAATCGCTTCCAAGCCATACGCCCTAGCCAGCTCATGGTTGCCACCCACAATGTGCGCGGCCTGCAATTGCCATGTACAGACGGCAAGAAGATACGAGTCGGGGCGGAGGAGGAGTTGGCGCCGAACCGTCAGCAGCAAGTCGACAGCCTCAGCCAATCGGCCGAGGCGCCAGAGATTCTGGGCCTCGAGGATTCGCAGAGACACCACATCATCATGCGCGGCGTCGCGGCCGTCGTTTGTGCGCAGTTGCAGGTCTCTCGCGAGTTCCAGGGACGCTCGGTACTCGCCGCTCTTGTGCAGCGCTCGCGCCTTGGCGAGACAGAAGCGGAGTGAAAGGTCCTCATTGGAGGAATCAACTCGATCCGCCATCGATCCAAGGAGCTCGAGTGCAACTCGAGCCTCACCTGCCAAGCAGAGCTCTTCCGTGCATGACAGGACTGACTCAGCCAACGAGGCCTTGAGAGCCCCCTGCCCTGATGAGACGACGAGTTGCCGCAGGGCGCCTGCACGAGAGAGAGCGCTAGTCATCGTGCCGCGACCTCTCGATGCAGGGACTCTTAGCAACCGATGTTGCCTTGGTCGCACATCCCGGACAGACTCTCACGATCGCAAGCCTCTCAAGCCAGATGAACGTTTCCCACCAGGTCGGCAGCCTCAGGGCTGCTTGTGGTGCCGTTGGGATGTCCGGCTCCCCGAAGTTCTCCTGAGGCGGATCCGCGCTGTCAATCGGCTTGTCCGGCAGGCCCATCCCCACCCGCGGCGTCGCAACGAGGCTGGCGGCCATCATCAGGGCGGCGACCAGCGCCACCCAGCGGCGAGACTGCTTCATCTCACTGCTCCTTCGGAGTTCCGTCTCCGTGCGCCCGGCGCTCCGCGGGATTCGCGGGGGCCGGGAGAGAACAGACAACCCCACCGAGGCAGCCTGAAGCCGCCACGGTGGGGTCGCGGTGAGGTCTCGCAT
>JACRPT010000002.1 GCA_016223045.1 Candidatus Eiseniibacteriota bacterium | reverse complement strand
CGCTCGAAGGGCGTGGGGTCGTGCACGCTCCGTCACGAAGACCATCGGTAAGCCGTGTGCTGGAAATCGGCATGCACGGTTTGAGCGGGGGTCTTACCGCCAGCCGCTTGTTCAGCGGTGTCACGTAGGATCTACCAATGAAAGAGCGAGTTGCGATCGTGCGCGCCCGTGGCCGGATGTGGACGGTGACGAGGATCCGGCTGTCCCGGGCGGAAGCGGCTGACTTCCGCTTCTGGTACGAGGGGTTGACCCCGGAGCGACGAGTCGAGGCGGTCGGCGAGGCGTTGGAGAGCTGCCTGAAGGCGCGAGGTGCCCATGGCGTCCCGAGACTACGAAGAGTTCATCGCCGCGTTGAAGGCCCGTGGCGTCCGTTACCTCGTCGTCGGAGCGCACGCGGTCGCGCTCCACGCTCGCCCGCGCGCGACCAGGGACCTCGACATCCTGGTTGATCCGACCCGTCTCAATGCGCGGCGCGTGCTCGCGGCCCTGCGCGACTTCTTCGCCGGCGCCGATCTCGGCTACTCGGGCGGGCGGCGACCCGCCTACACGCCCATCACGTGGTAGCCGGCGTCCACGTAGAGGATCTCGCCGGTGATGCCGCTGGCGAGGTCGGAGAGCAGGAACAGCGCGGCCTTGCCGACCTCCTCCTTGGTGATGTTGCGCCGCAGCGGCGCCTTCTCGGCGTGGTGGCGCTGCATCGAGAGGAAGCCGTGGATGCCGCGCGCGGCCAGCGTGCTCACCGGGCCGGCCGAGACCGCGTTGACGCGGATGCCCCGGGCGCCCAGCTCCCAGGCGAGCTGGCGCACGCTCTGCTCGAGCACCGCCTTGGCGCTGCCCATGACGTTGTAGTTGGGCACCGCGCGCTCGGCGGCGAGGTAGGAGAGCGTCAGCAGGCTGGCGCCGTTCTTCTCGAGCAGCGGCAGCATGTGGTGGGAGACGTTGAGGAACGAGAAGGCGCTGACCTCGAGCGCGAGCTGGAAACCCGTGCGCGAGGTCGCCACGAACTTGCCCTCCAGGTCCTCCTTGTTCGCGTAGGCGATGCCGTGCACCAGCACCTCGAGCGAGCCCCAGTCGCGCGTCAGCCGCCGCGCCACCGCGTGGATGGTGCGGTCCTGGGTCACGTCGCACTCCAGCACCAGCGAACCGTGGAGGTGCCCGGCCAGCTCCTCGACCATCGGCTTCAGGCGCTCGTTCGCGTAGGTCAGGCACACGCGCGCGCCGGCGTGGTGGAGCTGCTGGGCGATGGCCCACGTCAGGCTGCGGTGGTTCGCCACGCCCATCACCAGGGCGTGCTTCCCGCTGAGATCGATCGTGACCATGAGGCTCCTCCGTGGGGGAAGGGGCGGTGCGTCAGGCCGCCCTGAGGTGCTCCCAGACGCGGATCGGCAGGATGATGACCTGCACGCCCGCGAACTGGAGGCGCCGCTGGATCGAGAACGCCGTCTCGTGGTGGAGCGAGCGCGTGAAGATGTTCTCGCGCTGGAACACGAGCTGGCCGGCGAACACGACGCAGCGCCGGAACTCCTTGGTGAGATCGAGGCACATGCCCTCGAGCTCCGAGATCAGGTCGGTGCCGAGGGTGTAGCGGTACTCGGCGTAGAACCCCATGCGCTGGGCGAGCTGGACGTACTTCTCGAGGTCGGCGCGCACCTTGTCCTCGAGCGCCTGCACGTCCGCGACGCCCTTGAACTGGCCCGAGTCCACCAGCCCCACCGAGCAGAACACGATGTTCCGGTAGTGGCGCGGGAACATCCGCTGGGTCGAGAGCAGGGTGTGGATGCCGAGTCCGCCGTAGGACTCGACCAGCACGATGGCGGTGGGTCCGTTGGGCTCGAGCTCGGGCGGGCTCTTCGGCTCCGAGAGCGGCAGGTTCGTGAGCACGTCGTCGAGCGAGCGCAGCATGCTCTTGACCCGCCGGTAGTGGGAGCGCACCACGAAGCAGAAGGCGACGAGCGCGCCGGTGGCGACCAGCGTCACCCAGCCGCCCTCGCCGAACTTGACCACCGAGGTCACGACCAGGATGAGGCCGGTGACGGCGGTGCCGATCGAGGCGATGATGAACCGGCGGCGCCAGTGGCGCTGCTCGCGGCGGGTGTTCCACCAGTGGCGCACCATGCCGAGCTGGCTCAGCGTGAAGGTCATGAACACGTTGATCGAGTACATGACGATCAGGATCTTCACCGAGCCCAGCGTGTAGAGCAGCACCGCCGCGGCGGCCACCCCCATGGTGATGACGCCGTTCTGGGTCACCAGCCGCTCGGAGAGGTGGGCGAAGCGCTTGGGCACCCACGAGTCCACCGCCATCGCCGCGATGGTGCGCGGGCCGGCCACGAAGCCGGTCTGCGCCGCCACGAACAGCAGCGCGCCCTCCGAGAGCAGCGTGATCCACACCACGGCGGGCCCGACGTTCGTGTCGCCGACGTGCCAGCCTGCGGTGAGCAGCTCCCACAGCGAGGCGTTCAGCGTGCGGCCCTCCTGGTGCTGGACGCCGTTGAGCAGGTAGCAGAGCAGGATGCCGCCGGCGGTGAACGACAGCGAGATCGCCATGTAGAGCATGGTGCGCTTGCCGGTCTGGATGCGCGGCTCGTGCAGGATGTCGGTGCTGTTGCTCACCGCCTCGATGCCGGTGTAGGTGCCGCCGCCCAGCGAGAACGCGCGCAGGAAGATGACGACGACGCCGAACAGGCCGAGCTCCGAGACCGCGCGGTGGGTGTCGGCCACGGTATCCGACATGAGGTGCGGGAGCGCCGTCGAGTGTCCCAGGATCCCCTGGGCGATGAGCACGATGTGGCTCAGCATGAACGCGAGGAAGATGGGGGTGAGCACCACCACGGATTCCTTGACCCCGCGCAGGTTGAGCCCGGTGAGACCCAGCACCATGACGAACTCGGCCGGCAGCTTGAGCGCCTGCCATTCCAGCGGCAGGAATGAGAAGATGGCGTCCACGCCCGAGGCGACCGAGATCGAGATGGTGAGCACGTAGTCCACGACCAGCGCGCAGCCGGAGACGATGCCGGGCGTCGGGCCGAGGAGCTTGGTGGCCACCAGGTACCCGCCGCCGCCGGTGGGGAAGAGCTCGATGATCTGGCTGTAGGAGGCCGAGATCAGGAACACCGTCAGGACGGTCGCCACCACCAGGAACAGCGCGAGGTGGACGTGCCCGCCCAGGTGCAGGAAGGCTTCCTCGGGGCCGTACGCCGAGGAGGAGAGGCCGTCGGAGCCGAGCCCCACCCAGGCGAAGAAGGCGATCAGGGCGAGGCTGCGATGGATGTGCGGGTCGAGTAGATTCTTGGGACCTCCGAGCAGGAGACCCCGCAACCGTTCGCGCATCACGTCAAGATAGGGTTTCGTCGGGAGCCAATCAAGAACGCCCCATGAGCCTCGCCCACCGCATCGCGACGCTCGTCCTGGTCACGGCCCTCGGGGCTGCGCCCGGCGACCGCGGGCCCGCGAACGTGTCCCGGGCGGGGCCGGTGACCGCAATGGACCCCGGCCGTCCTGCCGCGGGATCGCTGCCCGCCGCTGCCGGCGGGAGCGCCGCGTCCGCGGCGAGGAGCGCGGCCCTGCCGCCGGGCTTCGTGACGTTCGGGTGGGTGAGCCCGCCGGCCGAATCCACGACCGACGCCCGGGTCGCGGAGATGGCCGGCGCCGGGCTCACGCTCACGCTCCCGGCCTGGCTGGACGCCGGGCATCGCGCCGACAACCTGGCGCGCCTCGACTATGCCGCGGCGCACGGCATGCGCTGCCTCATCTACGACGGGCGCTTCGAGCGCTTCACCGAGCTCGACCCCGACAGCCCCGCGGGCGGCGCGCTGCTCGACTCGATCGTGGCCGACTACCGCGGCCACTCCGCCTTCTTCGGCTACTACCTCGGTGACGAGCCGCCGGTCTCGGAGTACCCGCTGCTGGTGAAGCTGTTCGAGGCGCTCCGCCAGCGCGATCCCGCGCATCCGGCGTGGAACAACCTGCTCGGGCGGATGGCCTTCGCCGATGGCGCACAGTGGCAGAGCTACGTGCGCACCTACCTCGGGCTCATGCGGCCCGCGGTGCTGTGCGACGACCAGTACGACTTCCTGCGCAGCGGCGACCGCGGTCAGTTCATCGAGAACGCGGCCGGGCTGCGCGCGCTGTCGCGCGAAGCCGGCCTCCCGTTCTGGGCCATCGTGCTGCTGGTGCAGCACGGCGACTACCGCGCGGTCACGCCGGCCGAGCTGGAGTGGCAGGTCGCGATGCTGCTGGCCTACGGCTCGCGCGGCATCGGCTACTTCACCTACTGGACCCCGGCGCCCGATTCGGTCTGGGACTGGCAGCCCGCGATCATCGGCTACGACGGCCGCCGCACCGCCTGGTACGACGTGGTCGCGGAGCTGGACCGGCGGGTGCGCCCGGCGGGCGAGACGCTGGCGGCGCTCACCTGGCTTTCCACCGTGCACGCGGGCGGCACCCCGGCGGGCGGGGCGCCGTTCACCCCGGACGGGCTGGTCGCCGCGGTCGAGGGGCGCGCCGCGCTCGGGCGTTTCGCCGACAGCACCGGCACCTCCTGCCTGGTGGTCGTGAACAGCGACTCGCTGGCGCAACGCACCCTCGGGCTCGTGCTCCGGGGTGTGCGCCGCGTCTGGCGCCTGGGCACGGCGGTCGGGCAGTGGAGCGAGCTGCCGGTGTGTCGCGTGGCGGGTGGGACACGGCTCGCGCTCGCGCTCGCGCCCGGGAGCTTCGCGCTGCTGCGCGTGGGCGGCGTCTCCGGCCCGGTGCCGGCGGGAGCCGGCGCCGGCATCAGGCTGCTCCCGAACCCCGCGCACGGCGAGCTGCGCATCGAGCTGGAGCGCCTCCAGGGAGCCGCGCGACTCGAGATTCTGGACGCGGGCGGGCGCAGCATCTGGTCGCGCGCGCTGGGTGCGGCCGAGACCTCCCTCACATGGCGTGGAGAGGCCGCAGGGGGGCGGAGCGCGCCGCCCGGGCTCTACTTCGTCCGGGTCCGGGGCGCGCAAGCCGCGTCCGCGGCGCGTCTTCACTGGCTGGGCTCCCGCTGACCGGCGTCCCGTCCGGGGCGATATTTCCCTTGACGCCGGGTAGCGGGAGGCGGGATTTTCCCGGGGTTGCGCTGGGCGTCCGTCGCTGTGCTCCCGGCCGTCATGCCGGGCCGCGGTGTGCGTGGTGGAGCCAAGACCGGGACCTGACGCTGCACCTCACCTCGCGACTCCGCCGCCACCTCGGGCTGATGGTTGTTTCCCGCTGGTGGCTCGACATGCTGGACGCTCTTCGATTCGACAGACGTGCACGTAGTGCCCTGGGAACCTGAAACCCCAAGGAGGGAAGGATGAAGAGGCTACTTCTGCTCAGTGGCGCGCTGCTGGTGCTGGGCGCGTCAGCCGCGGCCGCCGCCCCCGGTCTGAACCTGGCGTGGGGAGCCGGCTGCTGGGCCGACAACCCGGTCAACACCAAGACCTTCGCCTGCAACACCAACACCGGCAACGCGCAGATCACCGCTTCCTACACGCCGACGGCGGACCAGACGTTCTTCGTGGGCATCGAGGCCGTGCTGGACTTCCAGTTCGACGGCGCCCTCACCGTCCCTGACTGGTGGTCGTTCTTCGAAGCCGGTACCTGCCGGCAGACTTCGCTCTCCACCTCGGCAGACTTCACTGCCGCGCCGGGCGGGTGCACCGACGCGTGGTTCGGGCTCGGGGCCGGCGGCATCGCGGCCTATCAGACGGCCACCTCGGTCCCGCACGATTCGAGCGTGACCACGCCGGGCCGGTCGCGCCTCAAGGTCGCCTACGCGCTCGCGGACGCGAGCCCGCTCACGGGCGGCACGGAGTACTACGCGTTCCGCGCCACCATCAACTACCTGAAGACCGTCGGTGTCTGCACGGGTTGCTCGACCCCTGCGACGATCGTGCTCAACCAGATCAAGTCGGCCGAGGGAGCCCCCGCCAACACCTCGGAGATCATCATCAACGAGGGCATCAACCGCTGCATCACCTGGGGCAGCAGCACGGTGCCATGCATCGCCGTGCCGACGCGCAACACCTCGTGGGGGCAGATCAAGTCGCTCTACCGCTGAGCGTCCGGAAACAACGCGACGGGGCGGCCGCCTCCACAGGGCGACCGCCCCGTGCGCTTGTTCGTGACGACATCGCCCGCGGCGACACCATGTGCCCGGGAGCTTCCAGGGAGGGAAGGGTGAAAAGACTTCTCCTGTCCGCGTGCGCCCTGCTCGCGCTGGGCGCGCCCGCAGCGCGGGCCGCCGGCGTAGACCTGGCGTGGGGCGCCGGCTGCTGGACCGACAACCCGGTCAATACCAAGACCTTTGCCTGCAACACCAACACCGGCAGCGCGCAGATGACCTCGTCGTTCGTCACCACCACCGACCAGCCGAACTTCGTGGGCGTCGAGTCGGTGATCGACCTGCAGGTGGACGCGGCGGCGCTTCCCGACTGGTGGCAGTTCTCCAACGCCGCGGTCTGCCGCCAGACCGCGCTCTCGACCTCCGCGGACTTCACCGCCGCCCCGGGCGGATGCACGGACCCGTGGGCCGGGCTGGCGGGCGGCGGCATCGCCGCCTACCAGACCAACACGACCAGCCCGCCTAACCCCAACCCGCTGCCTTCGCGCGCCCGGCTCAAGGTCGCCTACGCGATCGCCGTCCCGAGCCCGCTCACAGCCGGCGTCGCGTACTACGGCTACCGCGCCACCATCAGCTACATCAAGACCGTCGGCACCGGCTCGTGCCCGGGCTGCGCGACCCCGGCGACCATCGTGCTCAACGAGATCAAGGCGGCCGAGAACACCGGCCCGTTCGAGCGCATCACCGACCCGCTCACGAACCGCTGCCTCATCTGGAACGCCAGCACGGTGCCGTGCGCGGACGTGCCGACGCGCGACCTCACGTGGGGCCAGATCAAGTCGCTCTACCGTTGACGCCATGAGCGCCGGACGCCCGGCGTTCCCGTCGCTCGCGGCGGTGCGCCGCGGGATCGTCGGCTGCGAGCGCTGCCCGCGGCTGCGAGCCCACTGCGCGCGCGTGGCGCGCGAGAAGAAGCGCGCGTTCCGCGACCAGGACTACTGGGGCCGCCCGGTGCCCGGCTTCGGCGACCCGCGCGCCCGGCTACTGGTGGTGGGCCTGGCGCCCGCCGCGCACGGCGGCAACCGCACCGGCCGTGTGTTCACCGGTGACTCGAGCGGGGACTGGCTCTACGAAGCGCTCCACCGCTTCGGCTTCGCCAGCCAGCCGCACTCCGTGTCGCGCGACGACGACCTGCGGCTGCGCGACTGCTACGTGACGGCGGCGGCGCGCTGCGCGCCGCCGCAGAACCGGCCGGCGCGCGCGGAGCTCGAGCGCTGCGGGCCATTCCTCGCGGCCGAGTTCGCGCTGCTCGGGCGCGTGCGCCTGGTGGTGGCGCTGGGCGGCATCGCGCACGAGCGCTTCCTGCGCGCTGCGGGGTGGTGGGAGAGGCTCGGGCCGCGCCTGCGGCCGCGCTTCGCGCACGCGGCCGAAGCCCCGCTCCCGGACGGCACGGTGCTCCTCTCCTCGTACCACCCGAGCCGGCAGAACACCAGCACCGGCCGGCTCACGCGCCCGATGTGGCACGCGGTGTTCCGCCGCGCCCGCGCGCTGCTGGATGGCGCGGGAGCGCAGCCACGAGCGTTCGCCGCCGGCACGAAGCGGGCCCCGCCGCGCGCGCCGCGCCGGCCGCGCGCCCGCGCCCCGCGCCCGCCGCGCCGGCCTCAGCCTTCGAAGTAGCCCTCCATCAGCCGCGGCACCCATCCGGGCACGCGCGCCGACTCGACCCGGTCGAAGACCGGGAAGTAGGGCTTGAGGTCCAGCACCGGTGTGCCGTCCACGGCGTCGAGACCGCGCACCGTGAGCCTCCCCGGCTCGACCCGCACGATCTCCACCGCGGTGATGCCGACCGGGTTCGGGCGCATGCGCGCGCGTTGCGCGAACACGCCGAGCTCGGGCATGTCGGCGCGGCCGCGCGGGCGGCGCCTGAGCGCGGGGCGCTCGCCACCCTCGTCGCGGTGCATGAAGAACAGGACGACGACGTGCGAGAAGCCCTCGAGCCCGTCGAGGCCGGGCGCGTAGCGCGGCGCGAGCTCGATGGTCGAGACCACCGCGCCCCAGCCGCGGTCCTCCACCGCGTCGCGTCCGTTGCGCACCGTGCCGATCACCTTGAGCGTGACTTCTTCCATGGGCTTCTCCACGTTGAGGGCGGTCGAACGGGACGCGCATGCTACCACCGCGGCACGGAGGCCCGTGCCGCAGGGATTCCGCGCCGCACGCAACCGCTGCTGCACGAGACGCGCGCCGTACGGGATCCCCTGCCGCACGAAACCGCTTGACGCGCGCGCAGGCATGTCGCACCTTGCGTCCCGACACCTTCCGGGTGCCGCATCCTGCGGGTAATAGGGAAGAGGGGTGAGAAGCCCCCACGGTCCCGCCACTGTGATGGGCATGACGGGTCGAAGCCACTGGCCACGCCGGGCGCACCAGCCGCCCGGCCGCCGGGAAGGCGAGGCCCACGAGCGGCCCTGAGTCAGGAAACCTGCCCGGAACGCATCAGCCCGTGGTGCTTCGTCGGAGAGCATCGGGGGTGACGGCGTCCCTTTGGGCCCCGGCTCCCGCGACTCCTCGCGCGCGGCGTTCGGGGCTTTTCGATTGGGCGCGAGCGACGCCGTGATCGTCCTGCTCTTCCTGCTGCTGGCCGCCGCCGGTCCACTCGTGCGGCCTACCGCGTCCACGCCCGGTCCGCCGGCGGCCCCGGACTCCCTTCGACTCTCGCCCTCAGCCGCCGCCGGTCCGCCCGGCCGGATCGCGGAGCCGGCCGTGAGCCCTCCGGGTCCCGCGGACTCCGTGTACACGCTGCCCGAGGTGCGCGTGGAGCGCGAGCGCGCGCTCGCCGGGGCGCGCCGCCGGCTGCCGACCGCGTTCGTCACCGACCTGCGGGCCGGGACCGCGGGCCGCGCGCTGGAGAGCCTGAGCGAGGTGCTCGCGGAGGCGGCGGGCGTGCACGTCGCCCAGTACGGCGGGCTCGGCGCGTTCAGCACGGTCTCGCTGCGCGGGGCGCCGCCCGGGCAGGTCGCGGTGTTCCTCGACGGCGCGCCGCTCACCTCGGCCGCGCACGGCATCGTGAGCCTCTCGGACCTGCCCGCCACGGCGGTCGAGCGGGTCGAGGTCTACCGCGGGCTGGCGCCGCTCGGGCTCGGGGTCGCCACCCCGGGCGGGGCCATCAACCTGATCACGGTCTCCGCGCCCGGCCTGCGCGAGCTGCACCTCGGGCGCGGCTCGTTCGGCACCTGGGAGGGGCGCGGCACGGGTGGCTTCGAGCGCGGGCCGCTCGCGCTGCTCGCGCACGCCGGCTACCAGGGCTCGCGCGGGGACTTCCGCTACCACGACGACAACGGTACGCCGCTGAACCTCGCGGACGATTCCCTCGGCACCCGGGTCAATGACCGCTTCGACGCGTGGAGCGCGCTCGCCAGCGCGACCTGGCGCCCGCGCCCGGGGCTGAGCCTGCGCCTGCGCGAGGACGTGTTCCACAAGGCGCAGGGGCTGTCCGGGCTGGGCGCCACGCCGGCGCTCTCGCCGCGGCTCTCGTTCCTGCGCGCGCTCTCGCTGGCGCAGGCGGCGCGCGAGGGGACGCGGCTCGTCCCGCGCGTCGAGCTGCGCGGCAGCGCGAACCGTGAGCGGTCGCGCTTCCGCGACACGCGGCTGCCCGACCGCGGCGAGCTGGGCGTGGGGCGCCACGACACCGACGACCGTCTGGCGGGCGACGAGCTGACCCTGGCACTGGCCTGGCCCGCGGCGCTGCCGTGGCTCGCGCTCGAGACCGCGGGCTCGCTTTCGCGCGAGCGCGCCGGCCTGACCGACGCGGCCGACGGCCGTCCCGATCCGCCCGAGAGCCGGCGCTCCGGGCACGGCGCCGTGGCGAGCCTCGACCTGCGGCCGGCCGGCGGCCGCCTGGTGCTGCACGCGGCGCGGCGCTGGGACCGCATCGAGGACCACCTGCGCTCGGTCGGCCCGTCCGGCCTGCCGGGTGCGACCGACCTGGCGCGGGAGCTGTCCTCGCCCCAGCTCGGAGCGCGCATCGCCGTGGGATGGGGACTCGAGCTGCGCGCCAACTGGGCCGAGGCCGAGCGCGCGCCCGCCTTCCTCGAGCTGTTCGGCAACCAGGGGAGCGTGCTCGGCAATCCGTCGCTCCGCCCCGAAGCCGCCGAGAACCGCGACGCGGGTGCGGCCTGGAGCGGCGCCGTGCGCGGCTTCCGCGCGGCGACCGAGTGGGCGCGCTACGGCTCGGACGCGCGCGACCTGGTGCTCTACGTCAGGAACTCGGCGAGCAGCGTGAAGGCCCAGAACTTCTCGCGGGCGCGCATCCGCGGGGAGGAGTGGAGCGCGCGGCTCGAGGCCCCGGCCGGGCTCACGCTCGCGGGCGCCTTCACCTGGCAGTCGGCCATCAACCTGGGCCCCACGCCCGCCTTCTGGGTGGGCAAGCGTCTCCCGCAACGCCCGGGCCGCCAGGGCTACGGCAGGCTGGGCTGGCGCCCGGCCTCTGGCGCGCTGCGCCGGCTCGGACTCCACCTCGGCGCCGACCTCCAGTACATCGGCGACGATTACCTCGATCCCTACAACCGCCAGCGCGTCCCGAGCCGCACGCTCGCCGGCGCCTGGGCTTCGCTCGCGCCCTTCGTCTGGCCCCTCCGGGTCACGGTGGAGGGCAAGAACCTGGGCGATGACCGCGTCGCCGACGTCGCCGGCTTCCCGCTTCCCGGACGCAGCGTTTTCGCCTCGTGCGCGCTGCGGCTGGGCGGGCCCGAGCCCACATCCCGCAGAGAGGACTGACCATGCCACGCCGCCTCGCCCGCCGCGCTGCCCGCTGCCTCGCCCGCCGCGCTGCCCGCCGCCTCGCCCGCCGCGTCCCGGCCCTTGCTCTGCTCCTGGCGCTGCCCCTCGCGCTGCTGCTGGCGGCTGGTCCCGCGGCCGCGGCCGAGACGCGCGGCTTCGTGCTGACCACCGACTACAGCACCGGGAGCCTCTCGGTCGTGGACCTCGCCACGCGGGCGGTCTCGCCGGATGTGGCCCCGGTGCACACCGACGCCGTGGCGCGCTGGTACGAGGGGCTGCTCTACGTGGTGAACCGGCTCGGGCAGGACAACATCCAGGTCATAGACCCCGCGGCGGGTTACGCCACCATCCGGCAGTTCTCGGTGGGCAACGGCACCAACCCGCAGGACATCGCCTTCGTGACGCCCACCCGGGCCTACGTGTCACGCCTCGGGTCTTCCGACCTGCTCATCGTCAACCCCGCGACCGGGGCGACGCTCGGCAGCGTCTCGCTCGCCGCCTTCGCCGATGCGGACGGCAACCCCGAGGCGGCCCGGATGATCCGGGTCGGCCCGCTCCTCTTCGTGGCGCTGCAGCGGCTCGCCAACTTCCAGCCCACGGATACCAGCCTGGTCGCCGTGGTGGACACCCGGGCCGACACGGTGTACGACGCCGACCCGTTCCTGCCGGGTGGCCAGGCTGTGCTGCTCGCCGGGAAGAACCCGGTCACCACCTTCGCCTACGACCCGGTCGAGAACCGGCTCCTGATCGGCTGCGTCGGCCACTACGGGGTGCTGGACGGCGGGATCGAGGCCATCTCGCTGGGCGCCTGGGGAGCGCCCCCGCCGCAGGCCATCCAGAGCACCGGCCTGGTCATCACCGAGGCGGCCCTGGGCGGCGACGTGCTGGACTTCGCCTGGCAGCGCCCGAGCGCGCTCTGGCCGCACCACCACTACGCCATCGTCAGCGACGCCTCGTACGACACCCGGCTGGTCTCATGGGACGACGCCACCCACGCGGTGCTCGGCACGCTGTTCGACCCGGGCGGCTTCAGCCTGGCCGACTGCGCGCTGCACGACCGCGGGGAGCTCTACGTGTGCGACAACAGCTTCGCGGCCCCCGGCCTGTTCGTCTTCCGCGCCGGGGCGGACACCCTGCTGGCCGGACCGCTCGACACCGGCCTGCCGCCGCAGCTCGTGGTCTTCGACGACCCGCGCCCGGAGGACGATGTCGCGGGGGTCCCGGTGGCCCGGACCGACCTCTCCCTCTCGGCGCCGTGGCCCAACCCGGCGCGCGACGCGACACGCATCGCACTTTCCCTCGCGCAGAGCGGCATGGTGCGCGTGGAGGTGCTCGACGTGGCCGGGCGCCGGGTCCGCACGCTGCTCGAGGGCGTGCTCCCCGCGGGGCGGACCTCGGCCGAGTGGCATTGCGATCGGTCCGGCGGGGTCCGGGTGGGCAGCGGCGTGTACCTGGTGCGCGCGGCCACCGCGAACGCGACCCTCACGCGTCGCGTGGTCGTGCTGCGGTGATTTTTTTTCGCGGCGCGCGCTGATTTTCGTTGCATCCAACGCCCCGGATGGGCGACAAAGTGACGACGAGGTCGAAGGACTGACCCGCTGCCGCTCATGGCCCCTCGCATGACGCACTGGGCTCCCTCGCTCCGCCCGACCGGGCCAACCTGTCACGGACAACAGGGTCATGGAACAAGGCCGTCCCCTACTTCGCTCACCATCTCTGCTCCACCAACGCAACGCTCCCCTTGGAATCGTCTGGCCGCGCAGCGACGGACCGCTCCTCGACGGTCCCACGTCATGGGAGGACCATTGCGTCTGACTCAGTACCTCTTCTTGCTGGTGGCGGCGGCGGCGGCGGCGGCGTTCCTCGGAGCCGCTCCGGCCGCCCACGCAGGGCCGGCTGCCACCGCCCTGACCCTGTCCTGGACTTCCCCGGGGGACGACAGCCTGACCGGCACGGCCACCCAGTTCGATCTCCGCTACTCCACCACGCCGATCACGCTTTCCAACTTCCCGGCCTGCACGCGCGTGACCGGCGTGCCGGCGCCGGCGCCCGCCGGCACCACCCAGAGCTTCGCCGTGCTCGGGCTCTCGGCGAACACGACGTACTACTTCGCCATCAAGAGCGCGGACGAGCGCGGCAACTGGTCGGGCCTCTCGAACGTGGTGGTGCGCACGGCGACCGCGGTGGATGTCGAGAGCAAGCCGTACCCGCTCGAGTTCTCCAGCCCGTGGCCCAACCCGGCGCAGGGGATGGCGCAGTTCGCCTGCTCGCAGCCGCAGCCGGGCAGGGTCCGCGTCGAGGCCTTCCGGGCCGGCCGTCCTCGAGTGGGACCTGAGGGATGACTACGGGAATCCCCTCGTGGCCGGGATGTACCTGGTGCGCGCGAGCCTGGGCCGGACGGTCTTCAGCCGCCGCGTCGTGATCGTGCGATGACGTGACGTTCGGGCGGGGCGTGGCCAGCAGCAGGATGCTGTAGCCGGCGGCCGGCGCCCCGCCGACCCGCCCCCGGAGCTGGACTCCGGGAGCGGTCCGGGCCGGCGGCGCGCGGCCCGCTCGTCAGCGTACGAACTCGAGCCTCCGCGCGAGGCTCCCCGAGGGCGTCTCGAGCCGGACCAGATAGACCCCGCTCGGGAGGTCGCGCCCGTCCACCGGCACGGAGTGCTCGCCGGGCCCGAACTCGCCGGCGACGAGTGCCCGCACCGCCCGCCCCGCCACGTCGAGCAGCGTGAGGCTCGCGCGCTCGCGCCGGGCGAGCGTGAAGCGCACCACCGTCTCGCCCCGCGCGGGGTTGCGGCCGGCGATCGCGAGCGCGAGCGCGGGGCTCACGCGACCCGGCGGGACCTCCACCGGCACCGGCGGCTCGAGGTCGTAGGCCAGCGCCACCGCGATCGGCGTGCTCTGGCCCCCCAGCGCGGCGTGGGCCGCCACGAGCCCGCTGACGAAGCCGTTCTCGTGATGGTGCACGTACCAGTCGCGCTGCGAGACGTGCTGCGTGTCGGCGGCGACCACCGTGGTCACCTGCTGGCCGGCGAGCGCGACCGCGTTGGCGACCTGCGCGGCGTAGATGGCGAAGGCGCCGGCCGGGTAGAAGTTGTCCCAGTTGGCGAGGTCCATCCAGGTGGCGCCGCGCGGGTAGCTCTGGTTGAAGTAGGCGTCGAACTGGGCCTTCCCGAGCGCTTCGCTCCAGTACGGATTGCCGGGCCAGGGATAGCAGCACTGGCTGGTGTTGCCGGTGGTGCAGCCCATCTGGCAGGGGGCGTCGGCCTCGTTGCCGAACGCCACGCCGGGCGTGTTGGTGCGGGTGTAGTCCATCGAGAAGGTGTGGTCGTAGCCGGGCGCGTCGTCCACCACCACCAGATCGAAGCCCTCCACCTGGCGGCCGAACCCGACCGTGCCGCGCGTGGTCGAGAGCACGTCCCACACCGAGCCGAACTGCGCCATCACCCGGCCGCCGTTGGTGTGCACGGTGTCGCGCAGCTCGTGGAGGAAGCTGCCGAGCGCGTCCTCGCGATAGGCCATGAAGTCGAGATAGGCGGTGGGGGCCTGCCCGAGGGGGGGCGAGCCCTGCCCGTCCAGGATCTGGATCTCGTCGAAACTCGTGAACGGCGGCGAGTGCCCCCACGCCGCGGCCACCTCCTGCGGCGTGCCGTAATGCCCGGCGAGCCACGTGCGGAACGCGGTCGCCGCGTCGGGCGAGGTGTCGCAGAAGTAGGGGTAGCCGGCGAGCGGGTACTCGGCCTCGCCATAGTGAGCGAGGGTGAACGAGAACCCGAGGATCGCGTCGCCGTAGCGGGCGAGGAACTGCCGCGCCACCTCGCCCGCGAACGCCAGCATCGCGGCGCGCGTGGAGGGCCGCTCGATGCGGGGCGTGCGGATCAGGTTGAAGCTGTAGGTCAGGTCCACCCCGGGACTCGCCCGGTACATCATCGCGTCGGCGCCGCCGAGGAACTCGGGCCACACCGGCTGCGAGCCGCCGGCGAGCGGGTCGCTCGGGAGCTTGCCGCCCAGGTTGAAGCACACCATCAGATTCATGCCCCGGGTGAAGACCGCGTAGTCGAGACGGTCGAAGTAGAAGCTGAAGTCGTAGACGCCCGGCGCCGGGTTGGTATTGACGTCCATGGTGTCGGGGGCGCACTGGTGGCACTTGAGCCGCCACTGTCCGGCGACCCGCAGGCTCCCGATCCCGCGGGCGGCCATCGAGTCCACGTAGGCCTCGAACTGGCTCTGATAGAGGAAGGCGGCCGAGGTGGCATTCACGGTGTTGAAGAACCGCCGCCGCGCGGCCTCGGCGGGACGGCTCAGCGTGCCCGCGATCAGGCCGGGGAGTACGAGAAGGGCCAGCAGGTGCCCCTGAAGGTACGGTCGCATCGAGGCCTCGGCTTTCCGGGTGCGGGACAAGCCCGTGCCCGCCAACAGGTCTTCTCCGGTCAACGGTGATCCGGTGCAACCCGCATGCCGGGAGCGAGCGTCGGAGGTTCGCCGACACTATCGTGATCCGCAAGCCCGGCACCACCAGCGAGTGGCCCGCCCTCATGCGTCCCATGGTATTCGAGAGTTGGCACGAGACGACGATCATCGGGCCGCAGGGGCCGGCGGTCAGGTTGAGACCCGCCGTGCGATTGCCGGGGTCTGTCGAAGCGGATAGAGTGGCGCTCCCTTGGCGCCCTGCGGGAGGTCCCCCATGTTCGCCCGGCCGCCGCGACTGCCGGTTCGCGTCCGCTCCAGCCTTCAGGCGCTCGCCGTCCTCCTCACGCTTCTGGCGGGCCCCGTGGTCGCGGCCGCGCCCGCCGGGTCCGGTCCGGAAGCGCTGTCCCGCACGGCCGCCGCCGCGCCCGCCGGGCCCGGTCCGGGCGCGCGGTCCGGCACGGCCGCCGCCGCGCCCGACAGCGCCGCCGCCACGCCTGACAGCGCCGGCGCCACGCCTGACAGCGCCGCCGCCCGGGCAGACTCGACGCGCGCGGCCACGCCGCCCCCGCCGCCCGACTACGTCGCGATGGTGCGCGCCAACTTCACGCCCGAGAGCCGCGCCTACGCCACCACGCTGGCGGCGCTCGGCTTCATCGAGCCGGTCTACGGGATCCTGGTCGGGCTCTTCCTGCTCTTCTCCGGGCTCTCGGCGCGCTTCCGCGACATCGCCCACGCCATGGGTCACCGCATCTACGTCCGCGTCCTCGTCTACCTGGTGCTCTACCTGGCCGCGGGCTTCGTGCTCACCTTCCCGCTCGCCTTCTACCAGGGCTTCGCGATCGAGCACCGCTACGGGCTCAGCGACCAGGGCTTCAGCCCCTGGCTCGCCGAGCAGCTCAAGCAGGTGCTGGTGGGTATCGCGTTCTTCGGCATCGTGCCGCTGGTGCGGCTCGCCTACGCGCCGATCGCCCGGTTCCCGCGCCGCTGGTGGCTGGTGCTGGCCGCGGGGACGCTTCCCGTCATGGTCGCCGGCACGCTCCTGCAGCCGGTGGTGATCGATCCGCTCTTCAACCGCTTCACCCCGCTCCAGGACCCGCGCCTGAGCGGGGAGATCGTCGGGCTCGCCGAGCGGGCGGGCATCCCCGGCCGCCGCGTCTTCCAGGTGGGCCGCAGCGCGCAGACGAGGAAGATCAACGCCTACGTGAGCGGCTTCGGCGTCTCGCAGCGCATCGTGCTCTGGGACACCACGCTCAGGGACATGCGCGAAGACGAGATCCTGTTCGTGATGGGTCACGAGATGGGCCACTATCGGCTCCATCACATCTGGCTCGGGATCGCCGGCGTCTCGCTCCTCAGCGCGGTGCTGTTCTGGCTGTGCGCCGCGATCATGCGGCGCGCGGTGCGGCGCTGGGCCGGCCGCTGGGGCTTCGTCCACCTGCACGACATCGCCTCGCTGCCGCTGTTCGTCGCCACGCTGACCCTGCTCTCGCTGCTCGCCCAGCCGGGCGTGAACTGGTTCTCGCGCCACGTCGAGCGCGAGGCCGACGCGTTCGGCCTGGAGCTGACGCACGCGAACGACGCCGCGGCGCGGGCCTTCATCAAGCTGGCGGCCCAGAACCGCCTGAACCCCGACCCGCCGCAGTGGCTCAAGGTCTCCGAGTACGATCACCCGGCGCTGGTCGAGCGCATCCGCTTCGCCGAGAGCTACCGCCCCTGGGCGGCGGGGAAACCCGGCCGGTACTTCCGGGCGGGGAGGTAGAGGGCGATGCGCCCCGGGCCGCTGCTGCGCCTGCTGGTCGTCGTCGCGGTCCTCGCGGCGGTCGCGGCGCTGCTGCTGCACCGGATGCCGGCGCCGCCGATCACCCGCACGCCACCCGTCGCCGCCACGCCGCCGGCCGCTCCCTTCTCGCAGGTCGTGCTGTGGCGGATCTGCGAGCGGGTGATCGACGGCGACACGATCCTGCTGGACGGACGCGAGCGCGTGCGGCTGATCGGCGTGGACACGCCCGAGACGAAGCACCCGCGCAAGCCGGTCGAGTACTTCGGCAGGGAAGCGTCCGCCTTCACGCGCCGTCTGGCCGAGGGGCGCCGCGTGCGTCTCGAGTACGATCAGACGCGGCGCGACCGCTACGGCCGCACCCTGGCCTACGTGTACCTCGAGGACGGCACGTTCCTGAACGCGGAGATCATCCGCCGGGGATACGGCCACGCCTACACCCGGTTCCCGTTCCGCCACCTGGAGGAGTTCCGCGCGTACGAGCGCGAGGCGCGGGAGGGTTCGCGCGGACTGTGGGGCGGGGGAGCGTAGCCGGACCCGGAGCGATGGGCTGGTCTCCCGGGTCAGAGGACTGCCGTCGCACCGGGGGCGCCGCTGAGCCCGAATGCGGGCGAACCTCTGACCTCGGGATGCTAGCCCGCGAGCCGGATCGTGGTCCGGCACGCGGCGGCGCCGAGGCGGGCGCAGAGGCGCGCCGCCGGGCGCTTCCAGCCGAAGCGCGGGGAGTAGAGAGCCTCCTCGCATCGCCAGCCCGCGATCGCGTCCGCCTCGAAG
>JACRPT010000061.1 GCA_016223045.1 Candidatus Eiseniibacteriota bacterium | reverse complement strand
TGCCGACGGATCGTTCGACCTCGTGGTGAACATCGACAACATCGAGCACGTGGTCGACGCCGGTGCGGCCGTGCGCGAGATGAGGCGCGTCCTGAGACCGGGAGGTGTGTACGCCGTGACCACCCCGTGCACGTGGCCCGGCAAGGACGTCAGCAGCTACCACATCCGCGAGTACAGCCGAGAGGACTTCGAAGCCTTGCTCGTGCGGGGCGGCATGGAGCCCGTCCGTTTCCTGCTCGAGACGCCGTACTACTTCGTGCTCGCTCGACGGGACGACGGCTGGGGCGAGGCGTTCACCCGGGCCGGCCGGTGCGCCGCGGCGCTGGTGCTGGCGCAGCTCCCGTACAACCTGCTGGTCGCCGCGCTCGGGTTCGGCGCCGAAGCCCTGCTCGGGCAGGGGGCCCAGCGGGGGCTCGCGCAGAAGCTGGTCTTCCTCGGGGTGCTGGGCGGGACCGTGGTGCTCCAGTCGCTGTTCCTCTACGTCGCGGCGCTGGTCGTGCTCGAGCGCCGCGGTGCGCTCCAGGCGCTGCGCGCGCTGCCGCGCACCTGGTCGCGCGGGTTCTGGGCGGCGCTGTTCCTGGGAACGCTCCTGCTGGTGCCGCTGCTGCCGCTGCAGATGCTGCTGGACCAGGCGCCGCGGCTGGTGGGGCGGGGCGACCCGGACCTGGTGGCATGGGTGGTCGGCCTGCAGGCGCTGGTGGGACTCCTCGCATGGTACGTGCTGGCCGGCAGCGCCACCCTGGTCTACCTGAGCCTGGTGGCCGGGCGCGCCGGGGAGGAGGCGCCATGAGGCGGGCGCGCTCCACGCTCCGCGCCTGCACCCTGGCGGTGGCGGCGCTGCTGGCGCTGGCTGGCTGCGGCGATTCCGCGCTGTGGGCGCGCTGGCGCGCCGAGCGCGGCCTGGCGCGGGCCGAGCGGCTGCTCGCGCGCGTCCAGGTCAACCCCCGGCTCGCGCCGGAGGCCGACGTGGCACGCGCGGCCGCCGCGTGCCGGCGGCTGGTCGCCGAGTTCCCGCCCGCGGCGTGGGCCGGGCCGGCGGGGCGCTCGACGCCGGGGCGCGAGATCGTGACGGCCTCCGGTCGCGCGGCGCTGGCGCTGGCGCGGCTGGACGCGCTGCGGGGGCGCACCGACGCGGCGCTCGAGGGCTACGCGCGCGTGCGGACGGAGTGGTCGGAGGTGCTGCCGGTGGCGATCGAGGCCGCGGTGTCCCGCGCGCGGCTGCTCGAACGGAGCGGGCGCGTGGACGAGGCAGTGGCGGCGTGGCTGGACCTCGCGCACGACTTCCCGCCGGCGGAGCCGCAGAGCGGCCGGCCGCTTCCCGAGGTGATGGATGCGCCGCTGTTCGCGGCGCGCGACCGGCTGGCGCGCGGCGAGCGCGCGGCGGCGGACTCGCTGCTGCGCGACGCGGAGCGGACCTGGACCGATGCGGCGGCGCGCGAGCGCGGCCGCCCGGCGGCTCCCGAGCTGTGGGTGCGGCTGGCCGACGCGCGCACGGCGCGCGGGGACGCCGCGGGCGCGCGGGACGCGCTGCGGCAGGCGCTGGCCGAGCCCGCGGGCGGCGTCCTGGCGCCGCGGCTGGTGCTGACGCTGGCGCAGCGCGCGCTCGAGGCGGGTGCGCCCGACACCGCGCTCGCCTACACGGCGTGGGCCGAGCGCGGCTTCGGCGGCGCGGCCGCGCCCGAGGCCCGCCAGATCGCGGCGCGCGCCTGGGAGGTGGCGGGCCGGCCCGACTCGGCGCTGGAGGCCTGGGAGCGCGTCCTGGACGCCGGGCCGGCGAGCGAGGACGAGGACGCCGGCGCGCGCTTCGAGCGCGCGCGGCTGCTGGAGTCGCTGGGGCGCTGGGAGCAGGCGCGCGGCGAGTACCGCGCGCTGGCGAGCGGGCTGCCCACCCACCGGCTGGCCTTCGCCGCGCTGCTGCGCATCGTGCGGCACCACCGCTCGCGCGGCGAGCACACCCTGGCCGGCATGGAGGCGCGCCACGCGCTCGAGGCGGTGGACGCGCTGATCGCCTCGCAGCACGACGATTCGATCCAGGTGCGCGCCGGGCAGGCGCGCGCCGAGATCCTGTTCGAGACGGGCGACGAGACGCGCGCATGCGGTACTCTGGCGGGGCTGGTCCGGCGCTACCCGGCCGCCGCGCTCGATCCCGCGCTGCTGCTGCGTGCCGCCGGGGCCGCGGAGACGCGGCTCGCGAACCCGGATCTCGCGCTCGAGTTCTACCGGGACCTGGCCGCCCGTGCGGCCGACCCCGAATTGAGGCGCCGCGCGCGCGGGGCAGCCGACCGGCTGCGCCGCGCGCCGGGCTAAGCTGTGTCCGAGGATTCGCTGAGGGCAAGGCGTCGCGGGCGGGCGACGAGCGAGATCGTGGCCTTCAGGCCACATCGAGCGAGGAGCCGACCGCGCAACGCAGCCATCGGCGATTCCTCGGACACAGCCTAGGAGGCTTCGTGGATCTCACATACACGCCGCTGCAGCAGAGCATCGTGACCGCGAGCGCCATGCTGGCCGCGGTGATCGGCCTGCTGGCGCTGCTGAGGCGCGGACACTGGCTCGTGACCCTGCTGTTCTCGTCGTCGTTCCTGGCGATGGCGGCCTTCCAGGCGGGCACGCTGGGGATGCTGCAGGCCGACACGCACGTCGCGGCCCGCACCTGGGCCACCTACCTGGCCGGGGTCTCGGCGCTGGCCTCGTGGCTGTGGCTGGCGCTGAGCGTGGTGCTGGCGCGCCCCGACCCGTGGCACCAGATCCGCAACGCCGCGGCCTACCTGACCCTGGCGCTGGTGGGCTGCGTGGTGCTGTTCGTCGCGGCGCGCACGCCGTGGGTGATCCGCAGCGTCGAGGGCCGGGGCGGCGACGCGGTGGTCACGCTGGGTGCGCTGGGCAAGCTCTACCTCATGTACCTGGTGGTCGTGATGGTGGCCGTGCTCATGAACTTCGAGCGCATGCTGCGGATCGCGCCCGCCACGGCGCAGCGCTGGCTGCGACCGATGTTCGGCGCCTTCCTGGTGGGCATCCTGGGCGACCTGCTGGTGGTCTCGGGCGGGCTCCTGTTCAACGGCCTGCGCATCATGTGGCTGGTGCTGAGCGCGGCGCCCATGTTCATCGCCGGCACGGTCACGGCGCTGGCGCTGGCGCGGCGGCGGCTCTCGGACATGAGCGTGCCGGTGGCGCGTCCGGTTATCTACTACTCGTCGGTCTCGCTCACGCTGGCCGGCGCCTTCCTGCTCACCATGGCGGTGCTCTCGAAGGTGCTGCCGGTGCTCTCGCCGGACTGGAAGCGCACGGTGAGCCTGGCGTTCTACCTGCTCGCCGGCGGCGGCGGGCTGCTGCTCACGCTGAGCCCGCGCGCCAACCGCGCGGTGAAGCGGTTCGTGGACCGGAACTTCTACGCCAACCGCTACGACTACCGGCACGAATGGGAGCGGGTGAGCCGCGCCATCGTGCCCACCGCGCGCCCGGAGGACGTGTGCCGCCAGGTCGAGTCGCTGGTGTGCGCGGTGTTCGACGCGGAGCGCGTCGCCATCTACCTGCGCGAGGACCGCACGCTGGCGCGGCCGGGATCCCCGGCGGCGTTCCGCCGCGCGCACGGCCCGGGGGCGATGCCGGCCGTGATCGAGTCCACGAACCCGCTGGTGGGGGAGCTGGAGCGCACGCGCATGCCGGTGGTGTTCCGCGAGGTGGCGCAGGACCTCGACCTCATCCCGGTCGCGGCCGAGAACCGCGCCGCGATCGAGGCCCTGGACGCCGCGGTGTGCGCGCCGCTGCGCGCGGGTGACGCGCTCATCGGCCTGCTGTGGCTCTCGGCGAAGCGCGGCGATGAGGACTACGGCCACGAGGACGCGGAGTTCCTCGGGGCGATGGCCCGCCAGCTCGCCGCGGCGCTGTGGTTCGCGCAGCTCGGCGAGCGCCTGGCCGAGACCCGGCAGCTCGAATCGCTGAACCGGCTGTCGAGCTACGTGCTCCACGACATCAAGAACCACGTCTCCGGGCTCTCGCTGGTGGTCGAGAACGCCCGCCGGCACCTCGCCAACCCCGAGTTCCAGCGCGACGCCATGGCGGTGGTGGAGCGCACCGTGGCGAGCCTGCGCGATCTGATGAACCAGGTCGCGGGGATGGCGCGTCCCGCCGACGTGCGCGCCGAGCCGTGCGACGTGCTGGCGCTGCTCGAGGAGGCCGCGGCCGCGGCCGGGCTCGGCGGTCCCGCCGGCGCGCCCGACGGAGTGCGCCTGCACGTCTCCGCGGTGGGACCCCCGCTGGCGATGGTGGACCGCAGGCTGCTGGTGCGCGTGCTGGTCAACCTGCTCACCAACGCGCGCGAGGCGCTTCCCGGGCGCGGCACCGTCGAGCTCACCGGCGAGGTCGAGCCGGCCGGGGCGGACGGCCCCGGCGCGCTCACGCTGCGGGTACGGGATTCGGGTCGCGGCATGAGCGAGGAGTTCATGCGCGCCTCGCTGTTCCGTCCCTTCGCGACCACCAAGACCAGCGGGCTGGGCGTGGGCCTGAGCCAGTGCAGGAGCATCGTCGAGGCGCACGGGGGCACCATCTCGGTGGAGAGCCGCCCGGGCGCCGGGACCACGTTCTCGGTCCGCGTGCCGGCGGTGGTGCCGGCGCCCGCGGCCGCGCCGGAGGAGAGCCGATGAACCGCGAGAGGATCCTGATCGTGGACGACGAGGAGTCGATCCGCAACCAGCTCCAGTGGGGACTGGCGGACGAGTACGAGGTGCTCACGGCCGCCAGTCCCGAGGACGCGCGCCGCCTGCTGCGCGAGCAGGAGCCGAGCGTGGTGACGCTCGACCTGGCGCTCACGCCGGGGAGCGCGGCCACCACCGAGGGCATGACGCTGCTCGACGAGATCGTGGACCTGCATCCTGCCTCCCGCGTCATCATGGTGACCGGCAACGACAGCCGCGAGAACGCGCTGATGGCCATCCGCCGGGGCGCGGTGGACTGGTACTCGAAGCCCATCCGGCTCGAGGAGCTCAAGGGCATCCTGCGCCGCGCGCTCTTCATCCGCGGGATCGAGCTCTCCCAGCCGGGCGAGGCCGCCGCAGGGCGCAAGCGCTACCACCGGCTGGTGGGCGAATCGGAGTCCATCCGGCGCGTCTTCGGGGTCATCCAGCGCGTCGCCGCCACCGATGCGAACGTGCTGATCACCGGGGAGAACGGCTCGGGCAAGGAGCTGGTGGCGCACGCCATCCACGAGGCCAGCCTCCGGCGCTCCGGCCCGTTCGTGCCGATCAACTGCGGCGCCATCCCCGAGCAGCTGCTCGAGAGCGAGCTGTTCGGCCACGAGCGCGGCGCCTTCACCGACGCCTACCGCACGCGCGAGGGCAAGCTCGAGCTGGCGGAGGGCGGCACCATCTTCCTCGACGAGATCGGCGAGCTGCCCACGCACCTCCAGGTCAAGCTGCTGCGCTTCCTGCAGGACAAGATGGTGGAGCGGGTCGGCGGGCGCGAGCCGCGGAAGGTGGACGCGCGGCTGGTGGCCGCCACCAACCACGACCTCAAGGCGGCGATGGCGACCGGGCGCTTCCGCGAGGACCTCTACTACCGCCTGAGCGTGGTCAACATCCAGGTGCCGCCGCTCCGGGAGCGCGGCGACGACCTGAGGATCCTCGCCGACTACTTCCTCGACTTCTACGCGAAGCACTACAAGCGCCGCATCAAGGGCTTCACCCAGGCGGCGCTGCGCTCGCTCCAGGCGCACCCCTGGCCCGGCAACGTGCGCGAGCTCGAGAACCGCGTGCAGCGCGCGGTGATCCTGGCGCAGGACGCCTACGTGCGGCCCGAGGACCTCGAGCTGGAGGGGGCGCGGACCGAATCGCCGCGGACGCTGCAGGACGCGCGCGACGAGGCCGAGCGGCGCCTGCTGGTGGAATCGCTCACGCGCAACGCCGGCAACATCACGCGCGCGGCGCGCGACATCAAGGTGAGCCGGCCGACCTTCCATGACCTGCTGCGCAAGCACGGCATGGACGCGGCGAAGTACCGGCGGCCCGACGTGCCGGTGAGCGAGGAGGACGCGGAGGCGGGCGAGGATCCCGCCGGGGGGGCGCCGGCCGGAAGCGACGGGGGAACCGCATGAGCGCGACCGGGTCCGGACCGCTCTTCGACGGCCAGCAGGGCGCACGCGCGAGTCAGGGGTACTTCCTCGCCATCGCGGGGAACATCGGGGTGGGCAAGACGGAGCTGACGACCCGCCTGAGCAGCGAGCTGGGGTGGCTGGCGTACTACGAACCGGTGATCCAGAACCCGTACCTGGACCAGTTCTATGCGGACATGCCGCGCTGGAGCTTCCACCTCCAGATCTACTTCCTGAGCGAGCGCTTCAAGGCCCAGGCCGAGATCAACGAGAGCCCGCTGCCCTTCATCCAGGACCGCACCATCTACGAGGACGCGGAGATCTTCGCGAAGACGCTCCACGAGCAGGGCTCGATGACCGGGGTGGACTACGCGAATTACACGGCCCTGTTCTCGGTGCTCATGCGCTACCTGCGCAGGCCCGACCTCATCATCTATCTCAAGGCCAGCCCCGACGTGCTGCTGCAGCGCATCTCGCGGCGCGGCCGCCCGAGCGAGAAGAGCATCACGCGCGACTACATCGAGCGCCTGACCCGCGCCTACGACGACTGGATGCGGCGCGCGCGAAGCGAGCTGGAGGTGCTCGAGATCGACACCGACCAGGTGCCTCTCCAGGGCGACTCGCCGGCGTTCGCGAAGCTGGTCCGGGATCTCAAGGACCGCTACCCGCGCCAGGTCACGCTCGACCTGCCCTGATCAGGCGCCCGCGGAGCGCCCCGTCGCCTCCAGCACGCCGGCGCAGCGGCGGCACAGGCCTTCCGCCACGTCCGCGCGGTAGGTCCAGCAGCGCTCGCACTTCGCGAGCGCGGTGCGGGTCACGGCCACCGCGATCTCCTGCCCCTCGGCCCCCGGGACGACCGCGGCGCGCGCCACCATGAGGAACCCCGCCAGCTCGTCGCGGGAGGGGGCGAGCCGCTCCGCCACCGCGGGCGGCACGGTCAGCGTGACCTCGGCCTCCAGCGTGGTCGCCAGCGTCTTCTGCGCCCGCAGCGGCTCGATCGCGGCGTTCACCGCGTCGCGTATGGCGAGCAGGAAGGCCCACTCGCCGTCGCCCGCCGCCGGCTCGCCGTCCGCCGGGCGGTCGGGCCAGCGGGCCAGGTGCACGCTCTCGTGCTCGGCGAGCAGCGCCGGGTGGTGCTGCCACACCTCCTCGGCGGTGAAGGCGAGCGCCGGCGCGGCCGCGAGGGCCAGGCCGTGGAGCGCCTGCCACAGCACGGTCTGCGCCGAGCGCCGCGCCGGGTCATCGGGCGCGAGCGTGTAGAGCCGGTCCTTGGAGACGTCGAGGAACGCCGCCGAGAGGTCCACGGTGCACAGGCCGAGCAGCGCGTCGAGCGCGCGGTGGAACTGGAGGGACTCGTACTCCCGGCGGATGCGCGCCAGGCGCGCGGCCAGCGCGTCCGCGAAGGCGCGGTCCACGCGCGTCAGCTCCCCGGGCGGCAGCGCCTGCGCCGGGTCGAAGTCGCCGAGGTTGCCGAGCAGGAAGCGGAAGGTGTTCCGCACCTTGCGGTAGGCGTCGGCCACGCGCTGCAGGATGTCGTCCCCGGGGTGGGCGTCGTGCGGGTCGGGCTTCTGCCCGGCCCGGTGCGTCGCCATGTCGCGCAGCTTCTTGTCCCCCACGCGCACGTCGGTGCGCCAGTCGGTCGCGAGCGCCCACCAGCGGGCGATGTCGGCGCCGTAGAGCTTCACCACGTCCTCGGGCCAGATGACGTTGCCGAGCGACTTGTGCATGGCGCGGCCCTCGCCGTCCAGCACCCAGCCGTGCGTGCACACGTCGGTGTAGGGCGCGCGGTCGGCGATGCCGACGCCCACCATGAGCGAGGAGTTGAACCAGCCGCGGTGCTGGTCGGGTCCCTCGAAGTAGACCACCCGCCCGTCCCCGGAGAGCGCGCGCTGCCACGCCTCGCGCAGCGCCGGGTGCGTGGCCTGCACCGCGCGGTGCGTCGAGCCGGAGTCGAACCACACGTCGAGGATGTCGGTCTCCGCGCGGAACGGGCCGGGCGCGCCGCACGACGGGCAGGCGAAGCCCTCGGGCAGGAACGCCTGGACGGGCTGCTCGTACCAGGCGTCCGAGCCCGCGGAGCGCGTGACCTCGGCGGCCCGCGCCATCACGCGCGGATCGAGCGCCGCCTCGCCGCAGCCCTCGCAGTAGACCGCGGGAATGCCCACGCCCCATGAGCGCTGGCGCGACAGACACCAGTCGGGGCGGTTCCTCACCGACTCGCGGATGCGGTTCTGCGACGAGGGCGGCTCCCAGCGCACCGCCTGCTCGATGGCCGCGAGCGCGCGGTCACGGTGGCCCTCGTGGTCGATGATCATGAACCACTGCTTCGTGGCGCGGAAGATCACCGGCTGGCGGCAGCGCCAGCAGTGCGGGTAGGAGTGCGAGAGCGAGCCCTCGGCGAGCAGCCGGCCCCGCTCCGCGAGCCAGCGCACGATGTCGGCGTTCACCTCGAGCACGCTGCGGCCGACGAACGGTTCGGTGCCCGCGGTGAAGCGCCCGGCCTCGTCCACCGGGCAGGCGACCCCGAGGCCCGCGCGCGCGCCGACCGCGAAGTCCTCCTTGCCGTGGCCCGGCGCGGTGTGCACCAGCCCGGTGCCGTCCTCCATGCTCACGTAGGGCATGCCGTCCACCACCCGCGAGTCGTTGCCCCACGGGCCCTCGAACACCGCGTCCACCAGGTCGCGGCCCGCCAGCGTGGCTTCGGTGCGCGCGTCCTTCCAGCCTGCCGCCGCGCTCACCGCGGCGACGCGCGCGGCGGCCACCAGGAAGCGCCGTCCGCCCGCCGCCACCACCGCGTACTCCGCGGCCGGGTCCACCATCAGCCCCAGGTTCGCCGGCAGCGTCCACGGGGTGGTGGTCCACGCCACCGCGACGAGGTCGGGCCAGCGGGCCAGCACCCCGCGCGGGTCGTGGCGGCGCGGGAACAGCACGAAGATGGAGGGCGACCCCACGTCCGCGTACTCGATCTCCGCCTCGGCGAGCGCGGTGCGATCGGTCGGGCACCAGTGGATCGAGCGCAGGCCCCGCTGGATGAAGCCGCGCGCGGCCAGCGCGGTGAAGCTCTCGAGGATGGCCGCTTCGAAGCCGTGGTCCATGGTGAGGTAGGGGTTCTCCCACTCGCCCCACACGCCCAGGCGCCGGAACTCGCCGCGCTGGATCTCGACCCAGTGCGCAGCGACCTCGCGGCAGCGGCGCCGCAGGGTGACGCGGTCGGGCGCCAGCCCCTTCTCGCGGAACTCGCTGCTCACCCGGGTCTCGATCGGCATGCCGTGGTTGTCCCAGCCCGGCACGAACGGCGCGTCGAAGCCCGCGAGCGAGGCCTGGCGCACCGCCGCGTCCTTCCAGATCTTGTTCGCCGCGGTGCCCATGTGGAGATGGCCGTTCGAGTAGGGCGGGCCGTCGTGGAGCAGCCACACCGGCGCGCCGCGGCGGGCCGCGCGCAGCTTGCGGTAGAGGCCGCGCTCTTCCCACCAGCGGAGCCGCTCGGGCTCGCGGTGCGGCAGGTCGGCCTTCATCGGGAAGTCCGTGCGGGGCAGGTTCAGCGTGTCGCGGTAGCCGGCCATGCGCTCCTCCCGGTGGAACCAGGAACGAAAAACGCCCCAGCGCTTCGGCGTTGGGGCGGGCGATGCCGCGGTACCACCCAACTTCGCCGGGACCTCGCGGACCCGGCCTTCGGGAGCCGTGCGCGACGGCTGCGGCCCACTGTCGCGGGGCGGGCGTCCGAGCCTACCGGGCGGCCACTCGCGCGGCGCCGTTCGGTCGGCGGCGCAGGCGTGTTCTTCGCCGCGCGGGTCGGCGCCGGGCTCGCACCGTCCCCGGCTCGCTGCTGCGCTCCGCGCGGGTACTCGTCCCCGTCTCAGCCTCGGGGGGCAAGGTGTCACGCCGGCCGGGCCGCGTCAAGAGCCGGCGCGAGCCCGCGTGCCGCGCCTGATCCACGGGCTCCGCTTCGTGCCGGCCGCGCCGCGCGGCCCGTCCGCGCTACAGGCCCTCGCGCCAGGAGAGCGTGACGAGCTGGCCGCCGTACCTCGAGACGTTCTGCTGGATGGCGTCGTTGCTGTAGAGGATGGTGCCGTTGCCGTTCGCGATCTTGATCGTGGTCTTGCCGCGCACGATCAGGCCGCCCAGGATCCAGCAGGTGCCGTTGATCTTGAGATCGCCTTCGATGTAGATCATCCCGCGGTAGGTGAAGTCGCCGTTGATGGTCATGTCGCCGTCCACGTAGAGCAGACCCTCGCCGTCCCCGCCGTGGTAGGCGCAGGTGGCCGACTGGTCCTGGGTCGTCGAGTTGTTGTCCACGTAGATGATGCCCCTGGGGTCGGCGGGCGGGTTGCTGGTGGGCGCGCCCACCCAGGAGAAGAAGTCGGACTGGCCCATCGAGAACGCCTCCCACGGCCCGGCGTAGAAGCCGGCCTGGCCCGGGCTGCGAGGCGGGTTGCCGTTCTGGCTCGAGGAGCCGCCGGAGGTGATGCTCCCGGTGCTCCAGGAGCCCGCGAGGTCGCCGTAGCCCAGCTCCCAGTGCTGGATGGCGTTGTTCTCGTCGCAGTTGCCCACGCCGCCGCCGCGGCCCTTGGTGCCGGCCGGCGTGTCCGCGCTGTGGTTGTAGCCGCAGACGTCGGAGTTGCCCGAGAAGTCGATCCCCACGTTCGCCACGATCGCGCCCTTCGCGTTCACGGTGACCGGCTTCTGGATCACCTCGCTGACGATGCGCCTCAGGTCCGCGCCCACCACCCCGGTCGAGGTGATCCGGTAGATCGGGAAGCCGGTCGTGGTGTTGACGGGCGGGTTCTTCGCCGAGTCGTAGCGGTAGATCGTGGTGCGCGCCGAGTCAGTCCTGAACTCGACGGTGAGCACGTTGGGCCCGCGCGCCGCCGTGCTGTAGGTGAGCCACTGCCCGCCGGGCTGGCGGGTGTAGAGCCCGGTCGAGTCCGTCCCCAGCGCGGGCACGCTGCCGGCGCCGGTGAGGAAGACTTGCACCACCTGCCGCGCCGAGCCGGCGGGGTCGGGTCCTTCGCTGTTGCGGATGCGGGCGATGGCCTCGGAGACGCCGGCCTCGGCGATGTAGAGCGCCTGCGACTCGCGCACGTTGTGGCCCGCGATCTTGGTGCCCACGCTCACCGACATCATCAGGACCACGCAGAGCAGCGAGAGCACCAGCAGCACGAGCAGCGCGACGACCAGCGCCACGCCCCGCTCGTTCCGCCACGTCAGGTGTGGCATCGGAGATCCCCTAGCGGATGAACACGACCAGCGCGCCGGTGGAGGCGGAGACCTTCACGCCGGCGGCGAGGTCGAGCAGGAACGGTGGCGACGGCGTCGAGGGCTGCACGCCGTAGTTGAAGTTGCTGGTGGTGAGCGCGGGCACCATGTTGACGACCGCGCCACCCGACGGGTCCACGCCGTTCGCGGGCAGGATGCCCAGGTCGGTGTAGTAGAGGAGCACGCCGCCCACGTAGCTGGTCTCGGCCTGCCGCCAGCCCATGACGACGTCGCTGCGGTTCAGGCCGCCGAAGTCGCCGCTGGCGAGCGCCTGGACGATGCCCGGCGCGGCCACGGTGCGCTTCAGGACGAAGCTCCACAGCGCGGCCGGGGTGTTGCGGTAGTACTCCATGCGGCCCGCGTTGGTGGCGGTCTGCTCCCCGGCCACCACGTCCAGCCTGCCGTCGCCGTCCACGTCGGTGCAGGTGACCGCGGTGACCGCGGCGTCGCTGAGGATGACGCCGGTCTGGTAGACGAAACGCGCGCCGCCGACCTTGCTCACGTACTTGAAGAACAGCAGCTCGCCCGAGTAGATCCCGGTCCTGGTTCCCACCACCAGGTCCTTCTTGAGATCGCCGTCGAGGTCGGCCAGCGCCATGCAGGTCACCTCGCCCATTGCGGCGCCGGGGATGCCGCCGGCCGGCGGGTAGACCTCGTCCCGCGTGAACGCGGGAGTCGCGCCCTCGCCGTTCGACCACACCTCGAAGGTGCCGCGCCCGACCGTCGGGGACCGCGTGCCCACGACGAGGTCCGGCATCGAGCCGCCGGCGCAGTCGTACGTGAGCACCGCCTGCACGTCGCCCAGGTCCTGGGTGGTGTAGCTGCGCGTCGGCGTCGCGGGGAAGTAGCCCAGGTTGCCGCTGGTGTTCTGGTTGAGCCACACGAACAGGTTGCCGGTGCCGGCCTTGCGGGTCCCGGTCACCAGGTCGGGCCGCTGCCGGGGCGTGTCGGTGTCCAGGGTGTCGAGCGCCAGCCCCAGCACCGACTGCGCCGCGCTGCGCGAGTAGTCGGGGTTGGTGTTGAACGTGGGCGTGCCGTTGTACTGGTTGAACCACACCGAGACCTGGTCGCTGCCGGCCGCGTCCGAGCCCAGCACGATGTCGGCGTCCTTGTGGCCCTTGCTGTCCCACAGGTTGATGTTGCCGCTCCAGTCCTGCTCGATCAGGTCGGCGCTGGCGAGGCTCAGCACGCGGTTCGCGTTCAGGGTGATGATCTGGTAGCCGACCATGCCGAAGTTCCGGTCGGCGATCTCCTGCGCGGCGCTCAGCAGGATGGACCCGATGGCGGTCGTGCTGGTCGGGAAGTAGCCCGCGGGCGGGATGCAGAAGATGGTGTAGGGCTGCGTGCCCGGCGGGTTGTTGGCCGGTACCGTGATCTCGTACTCGCCGCTCGCGTCGGTGTAGTCGTAGCCCAGCACCGTGATGCCGCCGTCATTGGTCACGCCCACCCAGACGTTGGCCAGGCCGCCCTCGCCGGCGTCGCGCACGCCGTTGCGGTTGTTGTCGCGGAACACGTAGCCCTCGATCTCGCCCACCGGGACGTTGTTGAGACCGAAGTCCACGTTCTGGCTGCCGCCGTTCGTCATGGTGCCGCTCACCGGGTTGGGCGTGGTCGTGGTGAAGGAGTCGGGCGGGGTCACCGCGACGGTGAACGAGCCGACCGGAGCGAACAGCCGCGCGTGGCCGCCGGCATCGGTGTACTCCGCTTGGCTCGTCGGCGTGAGCGTGACGAGCACGTTCTGGAGCGCCGCCTCTCCGCCGTCCACCACCCCGTCGCCGTCCGCGTCGTTCCAGGCGAAGGCCTGCACCCAGCCGCCGGCCCGCGCGGTGTCGGCGAGCGAGCGGCTGACGGCGGGAGGGACGGTGACGAGGAAGCTGTCCGGCGAGGTGAAGGTGCCGTAGCCGGGAGGCGGAGTGTGCCGGAGCGTGTAGCTCCCGGCCGCGACACGGAACAGGAAGTAACCGCTGGAGTCGGTGGCCGCGCTGAAGTTGCCGAGCCGCACGGTGGAGCCGTAGATCCCCGCTTCGCTCCCGCCCCTGGTGCCGCTCAGGTCGGCGTCGTCGAACACGTAGCCGTCCACGGTGTACTGGGTGGCGCCGAAGTCGGGGACGTTCCGCAGCGAGTTGACCTCGGTGCGCAGCCGGGTCTCGGCGTAGCTGCCGCGCCAGTCCGTGCGCCCGCTCGGCGAGTCCACCTGGATGACGATGCGCTGGATGTCCATCAGCCGCGCCGCCGGCACCGGGCCGCCCGACCAGTCCCAGGGCGTGGAGCTGCCCTTGAGGTACACGGTGAACAGGGGAGGCGTGCCGCCGCCGGGCGCGCGGATGAGCGCGATGCGCTCGGTGGCGCCGCCGTTGCCGGGGTTGCCGTCCAGCGAGTCGCCGTAGACCTGCCGCACCAGCTCGAAGTCGTCGGGATTGGGAGTGCGCTGCGCGTCCACGCCGTTCTGGTCCAGCACGTCGTTCTGGTCCACCACGCCGTCGTTGTTGACGTCCAGCGTCCAGCGCACGATCTCGGCGCCGGTGCGGTACTTGATCGGCGGCGTCCACTGCGTGCCGACCAGCGGGAAAGGGCGCGGGGTCAGGGCCGGGGCGTAGGCCAGCGTGTCGCGCGGCGCCGCGGAGCTGCCGGTCTGGTCCAGGTTGACGAGCACCTGCGTCGAGTCGATGTAGGCGACCGGGGGCTGGGGCGTGCCGTAGTTGAGGTCCGCGCCGTAGCCCGCGCACCTCAGGTCGCGCGCCATCATGTCGATGGCCACGCGCGCCGCCTGCGTGGACTCGATCGAGTTCGCGGTCGTGGTCTTGCTGCGCGAGGTCATGTTGACGACGGTCATGACCGCGGCCATGACCAGCGCTAGCACGGTGAGGCTGACGAGCACCTCGGCCAGGGTGAAGCCGGCCGCTGCGGGGGCGCGCCGGGACCGGATCGAGGGTGCGGGTCGCATGCGGTCAGCGCCTCACGTAGGTGGTCGTCGTGACCGAGCGTGAACCCATGAAGGTCCAGCTCACGGTCACGTCGACCCGCTTCAGGTTGTCGAGCGGAGCGGGCAGGGACGAGACGACGTAGGTGCGGCGCCACTGGCCCCCGGTGCCGAGCGTGTCGTAGCCGGATGCCGGGTGCGTCCCCGGCGCGAGCCCGGGGTCGGACCACGAGGCGCTCCGGAGCTGCTCGATCTGCTCCTGGGCGTAGTAGTTCGCCGCGGTCGTCATGCGATCCTTGAGCTGCCCGCGCGAGCCGGCCGGGAACAGCTGGCCCACCGCGAGGATGCCGAGGGTCAGCACGACGAGCGCGATCATCAGCTCGACCAGCGTGGTGCCGCGCTGGGAGGCGGAGGGCGGCCGGGCGGTCACGGGCGGCCTACTGGGTGAGCACCAGCCCCGAGAGCTGGACGCTCACCGTGTCCCGCGCGCCGCGCAGGTTGCGCAGCACGATCAGGCCGGAACTGCTGCAGCGCCCGTCCTTGCGCATGGTGTACCAGCTGTCCATGGCCGTGGCGTAGGTGACGCCGCGGGGCAGCGTCCAGGCGGCCGGGATCGAGTAGGGCGAGGTGAAGTGGATGTGGTAGACGTTGGTCCCCACGAAATGCACGGGCTGGTCCACGCCCGTGGCGATCGCCTTTTCGCGCGCCATGCGCAGCTGGCCGGCGACGTTCTCCGCGGCGCCCTCCAGCTGGTGGCTCTGCGAGATGCTCTGGAAGGCGGGGACGCTGAAGGCGAAGAGCAGCCCGGCGAGCATGATGGTGACCGCCAGCTCCACGAGCGTGAATCCGCGTTCGGTGCGAGTCATGGTATCGAGTTCCCAGGAGTGCAGCGGTTGTGCCACGGGGAGGGCGCAGGCGGAAGCGGCCCTGCGCGCGGGGTTATCGGCCTGCGGCGACGGCAGGTTGAGCCCGCTCGGAGGCTCCGGCACGGGCTCGCAGGGCGAGGAGATGCCGGTGGCGCCGGGGCGGGATCGGGCCGCGGAAGCGGGTGCGCCCGGCGGAGCGCCCGGCGTGGCCTAGCGTTCGGGCGCCGCCTCCGGGGGCGGCGCCGGGGCCGCTCCGGCCAGGTCGGCGAGCAGCAGGCAGGCTTCGGCCAGGGTCGGGTCCCCGGGGCCTCTCCGCTCCAGCCTCTTCAGGTGACGGGTCGGGTGCCCGAACCCGAGCCGGATCGCGCACGTCCGGTCGTGCAGGATGCCCGGCAGGGGCCCCGGGGGGAGCCGGATCCCGACCTGCTCGAGACGCGCGAGGTCGCGCGCCAGCTCGCTCCACGAGAGCGGCGCGCCCGCGACGTCGCCCCGATCCAGCGGGAGCACGCCTTCCTCGACGAGCGCCGCATCGAGCAAGGCGGCCGAGCCCGGCAGGCGGAGCAGCGGGTGGCGGGCGGCGCGCGCCAGCATGACGTGCCACGTCGCGCGCTCGAGCGGCGCGTCGCCACGGCCCTCGGCATCGGCCAGCCCGGCCGACTGACCCCAGTCGAGGTACGCGCCGGCCCACGTGGTGTCGGCGCGATGTCCGGGCAGGCGCGCGGCCACGAACTCCAGCGGGTCCACGGCGCGGGCATGTTCCCAGCGCCGGCCCGGGTCACCCGCGATGCGCACCTCGAAGTGCAGGTGGTCGGTGGAGGCGCGCCCGCTGCGCCCGACGCGCCCGACCGGCTCCCCCGCCCACACCGGGTCGCCGGCGCGCGCCGTGGCCGATCCGGGGAGCAGGTGCGCGTACACGCTGTAGGCGAGCGTCCCGTCGCACAGCCGGTGGGCGAGCACGACGTGGCTGCCGTAGCCGTTGGTTCCCGCGCCGCGCTCGACCGCCACCACCAGCCCGTGCGCCGCGGCGCGCACGGTGCCGCCGGGCTGCCCGTTGGCGAGGTCGGCGCCCTGGTGCTGGCCACCGCCCGCTGCGGCAGGCACCAGCCCGCGCAGCAGGTGATAGACCGGAACCCCCTCCGGTCCCGGAGCCCCGGGCGTCGCGCGGTCTCCGACCGCATACGTCCACGCGCCGCTCCAGCACCAGCGGCCGGCGAGGTCGTCGCCGAGCGGCAGCATACCCGCGAGCAGCAGCGGCGCGGCAGCCGCCGGCAGTCGGGCGACCGCGAACAGCGCGAGCGCTGGCAGACTCAGCGCAGCACCACGAGGCGCGCGGCGCTGCGGCCGCCCGTAGGGCGCGCGAAGTAGACGCCGCTCGGCCATGCGGCGGTGGCGCCGGGGGCGAAGCGCGCGTGCCAGGCGCCGCCGCCGCCCTCGAGCGGTGCCACCGCGACGCGGCGGCCGGTGAGGTCGAAGACCTCGAGCGCGGCGGGCCGCCGCGTCGCCGGTCCCGCCCAGCGCAGCTCGAGTCCCTGCCCGGCGCGCAACGGGTTGGGGACCAGGCTCAGCCAGGTCGGGGCCACGGCGGGCGCGCGCGGCGCGGCGAGGGCGGGCGGGAGGTCGCCGGTGCGGCGGCGCTGCATGAAACGCGGCGTGGCGCCGCCGGTCGCCGAATAGAGCACGCTCACCTCGTCGGGTGCGGCGGCGAGCACCGCGGGACGCTCCGCGGGGCCCTCGCTGAGGAGCGTGACCTCGGTGGCGCCCGTGTCCCAGCCGCGCTCCGGATGCCGGCGCTTGTAGCGCGCCTGCGGCACCCCCGCGACCGAGTTCTGGTAGACCACGTGCAGCCCGCCGAGCGGATCGCGCGCGAGGCGCGCGCTCTGGAGCGCGCCGCCTCCACCCTCGAGCAGGGTGTCGGAAGGCGAAGGCGGAGCGGAGTAGAGGCGCCGCTGGTAGCGGAGCTCGCTCACGCCGGCGCCGCTCTCGATCCACACCGTGTGAAGCGTGCCGGCGCTGTCCACCAGCGCGCTGGCCCAGGACTGGGACTGCCCGCCGGTGCGGGTGAGCGGCAGGCCGGGACCCAGCCCGGAGTCCGGGTGGTAGCGGACGAACCGGAGCGACGCAGGGTTGCTGCTGCCCTCCGACCACAGGATGTAAGAGCCGCCGTCGCGGCCGGCCGCGACCGTGACCCCGCCGGGCTGTGCCCCCGCGCCGGTGAGCGGTGCCGGCTGACCGTAGGGGGACAGGTAGGGGAAGCGCAGGAACATGACGCGCGAGCCTGTCGCGTCGGCCAGCATCCAGGCCACGTGGATGCCGCCGCGGGAGTCGGCCGCGGCGGCCGGGCTGAACGACTCGCCGGGCGGGTCGGCGAGCTGCTGCTCGTCGGTCCACACGCCGCGGATGCGCGAGCGGTACCACAGCGTGGCCCGTCCGCTTCGCGTGTCGCTCCACACCATCGCCAGGTCCCCGCCCGGCAGCATCGCGAGGGTCGGGTCGCCGGCATCCCCGGCCGAGTGGCTCACCTGGAAGCCAGGCTCCCACGAGCCGTCGCGGCGCGCACGCAGCACCACCTGGTCGTGACCCGCGCGCGCCTCGCCCGCCACGACGTAGATCGTGCCGTCCTCGGCGATGCCGGCCGTGGCCCCCGAGCCGAAGGAGAGGCTCGGCGCGTAGCCGGCCTCGGTGCGGTCCTCGGCCGGCTGCCAGCCCGCCGCCCGCACCTTCAGATCAAGGCGTGCGCCCTCGGGCACAGGCTCGATGCCGAACAGGCCGATGCTGGTGAACGCGCCGCTGAAGGTGCGGGTATTGGGTTCGGCGGGCGAGTCGTAGAGGTAGTTGCGCGCGGCGAGCCCCGGGTAGGGGTCGGCGCCGTCGCCGCGGTTCCCGCCCTGGGTGAGATCGTCGTGGCCATCGGCCTCGACGATCACCAGCCCCGGCGTGAGCCCCGCGTTCACGGTGTTGGCCTGCAGCCCCTGCCCGATCACGGCGTCGTCCACGTGGTACACGATCAACCCCTCGCCCGGGAGCGTGAGGTCGAAGCTCTCGCGCCGGCGCGTCTCGAGCAGGAAGTGCTCGGGGTTCGCCTCGCCCTGGAACCAGAATTCCACCACCGGGCCGCCGTGCGTCACCGGCGGAAGCGTGAGCGTGCTGTCGAAGGCCGGCCGCACCGACTGGGCCCAACCCAGGAACAACGCCGGCCACGCGCCGACGAACGTCGGGTACTGGGGCGACATGCCGTCGCCGCCGTAGCCGCCGGTGCTCATGAGCGACCAGTTGCCGGGGCCGCTGTCGAGCACCCCGCCGTCGCGGGTGTCGTAGAGGTCGGGGAGCCCGAGCGCGTGGCCGAACTCGTGGCAGTAGACCCCGATCTCGGAGCGTTGCCCGGGCTGGAACGACGACCGCTCGGGCAGGATGCTGAAGCGGTCCACGCGCTCGTGCAGGGTCTGCGAGCCCGGGACCAGCTCCCAGGTCTCGAAGGCGCTGGAGTTGTTCCAGTAGCTCGACAGCCGCGAGGTGATGGACCACAGGTCGTTGCGGCTGGTCGAAGCCTCGCCGCCGATGCCGGCGTGCACCACCCACGCCATGTCCACGTAGCCGTCGCGATCGACGTCGAAGTCGGACCATTGCACCTGCGTGTTGCAGGCCAGCAGCGCGTCGCGCACCAGCCCGGCCGAGTTGTTGGGCGTGCTGATGCGGTTGAGCCCCCAGCTGTTGTACCCGTAGTAGGCGCGCTCGTGCGGCAGCTGGACGGTGGCGACCACGCGACCGTGCACGGTCAGACGATTGCCGGAGGCCCAGCGGTAGTAGTCGTAGACCGAGCCGGTGGGAGTGGTGCCGGTCGAGTCGAACAGGGCGATGTCGAAGTCCTGGGCCGGGTAGACCAGCGGCTCGTCGCTGTATCCCACCAGGATCACCGGGACGCGCCAGACCGCCTGCGTGGCGCTCACTCCCAGCTCCGCGGGCGGTGCCGGAAGCGAGAGCACGCCCTCGCGCAGGGCGGTCGAGACCTCGGCGGGCAGCGGACCCGCGGGTGGCGGCATGGTGGCCGCAGCCGGGGGCGCCGCGCACAGCGCCGCGCCGGCGGCGAGGAAGAGGATGGACTTCGAGAAGCGTCGAGCCACGTTCATCCTGTGACCGGGGAACCCCCGGCGAGGCGGCCCGCATCGGGTTCGATGGGGCCAGACCTGCCCGGCCACCGGTCGAGCATATAGCGTCGTGGCGCCCGCGGGGTCAAGTTTCTTGCGTGGCACACCCTGCTTCCGGCGTGGTCTCCCAGCAGTTTCGGAAGCCCCCTGAGCCCGCCGCGTTCTGAGCCCTGATTTCCGGGGGTTCGGCCGGTGGTGGCCGGTCGGCAGCGCGGGCTGCTATTTTCGCGCTCATGCAACGCCCTTGCTTTGTTTCGTTTCTGCAAC
>JACRPT010000158.1 GCA_016223045.1 Candidatus Eiseniibacteriota bacterium | reverse complement strand
TCGGTCACACCCAGCAGCGTGGCGTACAGCGTCCGGCTGTCGGTCATCGCGCGTCCTTCCGAAAAGGGTCCGCGCGCAGCCTATCAGGCCCTCACGCCGCCTGCGCCAGCACTTTCACCCACACCAAAGCCGGAAGAGCCCTTTGATCTCGCCGTGCACTGACATCAGATGTTGAACCGCTGCTGGAGGGCGACATTGATCCCAAGGTCCGTGGCCATCTGCGTACCCGTAACGCGCTCATACAGTGGCACGAGGGCGCTCGCGAGCAGAGCCGGGCCACCGGTGCCCAGTTTCAGACTCGCCCCGGGAACTACGAAGAGCCGATGCCCGCCCGTGCTGGGGACGAGCGCGCCGTCGCGTTCGTCCGGACTGGCGTAGCGGTAACGGATTTCCGCCGACAGCCCCCACGCGCTTCCCATCTCTCGGGCCAGCGCGCCAAACACTTGCAGCTCGTTGCCGAACCGGTACCCGTCGTCGCCGGTTCCGGTCAGTCGCCACACGTGGCCCGCGAACAGATTCCAGCCCGGCCAGCGGTAGTACTGACCGTAGCTGGTCAGGAGCAAGTCGGTGGAGCCCGACCCCGGCTGGAGGTCGAGCGGGAGCTGGACTCCGGAGCGGGTCTGGTGGACGTTGCCGGTCGGCAGCTTGACCCCGACGCCGAGACTGAACCCGTACGGCCGTAGCCCGCGGACGGGGAGGGCCTGAACGAGCCCGAGCAGCGCGACGTCGCCGACCCCGACGCCGCGCAGCTCGTCACGTCGTTGCACGGTGGGGGTCGACAAGGTCTGCTCGCGGGAACGTCGGGCGTAAGGCATGATGGCCCGGAAGCCGAGACGCGACCACGGTGCGTATCCCACGGAGAGGTTGGCGAGGTGCAGCTCGCTCAGGCGCTGCTGTGGATCGGGAACTTCCGACGAGCCCCGACGGTTGCCCTCGAGCCGGTAGAACTCGTAGAAGACGCCGAAGTCGAGGGTACCTGGCGCTGCCGGGCCGGACTGGAGTGCCGAGATCGGCGTGGTGCTCGGGCTGCAACAGCCCTGCGCGGTTGCTGTTCGCGACTGCACGCTCATCAGGGCCACACCCACGAGTGCCACCACGGGCGGGACGGCACGCCGAATGCGGGCCGGAAGAGCGCTGCTCCTCACGGCGTGACCTGGATGGGTACCGTGGCGGCGGCCGAACCGCCGCGGTTGTCCTTCACCGTCAGGTGGATGGTGTCCGTGCCGGGACAGCACGAGCCGGCGGCGTAGACGACGCTGCTGCCGTCACCAAAGATCGCGCCGAGTTCGGCCCGCCACTCGTAGATGAGTGGATCGCCGTCCGCGTCCTGAGCCTCGGCGACCACATCGGCGTTGCGGCCGATCTGAACCTGAGACGGGTTCGCCGTCAGGCTCATGACCTCGGGAGCGTTATTGGGGGTGGGCGTCGGGGGATTCGGCTCCGTCGGCGCACTCTCCTTCGAGCAGCCTGATCCGGTCAGGATCAGCATGCCGCCGAGGAGCCATGCGCCCACCCAAGACTGCCAGGATGCCGAGCGTCTGCTGGACATCGTCGGGCTCCTGCGGGAGCAGAGAGGCATGAGGTCGCAAGCGCTCCCGCGCGCTCACAACCCTGTCGACTTGCCCGCCTCGGGCGAAGACTTCTCCTCGGCGGCAGGGGTCTTCTCCCTGACGTGAGCGTCGTAGCCGGCTTTCCTCACGGCCTCGACGAGCTTCTTCTCTGCGGCCGTCGGCTTCGCCACCCGCACCCGGGCTTGCTTGCCCGGATACGAGACCGTCGCCTGCTTGACGCCCTTCACGCGCGTGAGGGCTTTGTACACATGCGCGGCACAGTCGTCGCAGGTCATCCCGGAAATGTCGAGGACGAGAATCGAATCGCCGGCCGCCGACCCGCTGGCTACCGCCACCTTGGGCAGCGAGCAGCACTGAGCGACGGCCGCGCGGGGTACCGTCACGGCCGCGGTGACGGCGAGAACCGTGAGCACGGCGAGCCCCTTCAGCCCTTCTTTGCCTACCGACATGTCAGCGCTCCTTTCCGTGTGTGCAGCACCCGTCACCGGCCACGGTCCGTCCTTCGATCAGATCGTCGTATGCCCGAAGCGCCTTGAGCGCCCACTCCTCGCGGGGGCAGCCCTGCATGGTCATCGCGACGTTCAAGAACTCGACCAACTCCTGCGTGGTCGCCCCTTTCTTCGCCGCCCACCCGACGTAGGCGCGAATGCAGGGCTCGCACCGGATCACCACGGACATCGCCGCGGCGGTGAGAAGCTTGTCCTTGCCCGGCACCTATCCGCTGGTGTAGGCGACCTGCCGCATCTTAGCGATGCTGGCCGTGATCTCGGGGCTCAGCCGGGCCAGTTCCTGAGTGACGGTTTCCATTCCTTCGCGGGACTTGAGGACTGCCACGAATACCCCGTGATTTCCGGTGGAACTATTGGTCTCCGACCGTCGCACGGTAGCCTGCCTTCTCGATGGCCGCGATGAGCGGTTGGACCTTCGGGCGCACGGTGGAAAGCGCGATCTCTGCCCGGCGCTGCTCGAAGCTCACGTCGGCCCGAACGACGCCCGGGACCTGTCGCAGCTCGCGCTCGATCTCCCCAGCGCAGGCGGTGCAGGTCATGCCCTGCACGTCGAGCACGACGACCGCGTTCTCGAACTGGCCCGCAGCCGATGACGCGCGGCTGGCCGTGAGCCGGGCACCCCAGCCCGGATAGGTTGCCAGGGCGACGGCCAGCGCCGTCACGACCCAGAGCGCGATGCGCTGCCTTGTTCGGCTCGCGGGTTTGGCGCAGGCCCGGCCCGGAGCGCAGGCTTCGGCCGGCTGGGGCCGGTAGGCAAAGTAGAACCCGATCGCCAGAAGCACGGCCGTCAGTCCGAGGAACCAGGGACGGAGAGGAGCCAGCGCCGCCGCGAATCCGAGCGAGCCCAGGCCCAGCACGCCCAGCACGAGCGGTCCGATGCAGCAGGCCGACGCCAGCAGGCCGGCCACCAGCGACCCTGCGAGAACCGAACGGTCCTTCACGCTTTTCTCCTCACACTTGGCGGAGAAGGGTGGTGAATGCGCCCTTCAGTCCGCCGAGCGCCTCCTGACCTTTCCCGGTCTGGACGCAGGTCTTCACGCACGTCTCCATGTGACCTTCGAAGAGCTTGACGATCGCCTGCGTGGTCGCAGCGCGAACTGCGGCAAGCTGCGTCATCAAGTCCTCGCAGGACTCGTCCTCCTCGAGCATCCCGCGGACCGCGCGGACGTGACCTTCGATCCGCGCCAAACGGGCGGTCAGGTCCGCCCGCGTGTCCTTGGTGAGGTAGGCGGAAGACGTGCTCTTCAACTGCTTCGTGCTCGTGGCTTTGATCGCCATCGGGTGGATCCTCCTCGGGCTCTATGATACCTATCCCCCGGTGGGGGATGCAAGGAATCTCGATGATCTGTTCTTTGCCGGCCCGGGAGCTGATCGGGGGCGTCGCGTCAAGCCATCGTCAGTCAAGAAGGTAGGCCGGTCCGAAAACGCGTCGCCCCAACGGTCGGGGGGCTGTACCTGCCCGGCACCTTGCCGGGCGCGTAGGCCGCCCGGCGCAGCGCCGCGAAGGCGGCCGTCACCTCCCCGGACTCAGGCGCGCCGGCCCGGCGGCCGCGCGCACGCGCCGTCGGCGGCGCACGCCTCTCCGCGCTGCGGCCGGTAGGCGAGCCAGAAGCCCGTCGCGAGCAGCGCCACGGTCAGACCCAGGAACCAGGGACGCAGCGGCGCGAGCGCCGCCGCGAATCCCAGCGAGCCGAGCCCCACCGCCCCCAGCAGCAGGGGGCCGATGCAGCAGGCCGAGGCCAGCAGCCCGGTGACGAGCGACCCCCAGAACGCGGCGCGCTCCTTCATCGCATCCTCCTCACACCTGCCTGAGCAGCGTGGTCAGCGCGGCCTTGAGTCCCCCGAGGGCTTCCTGCCCCCTGCCGCTCCGCACGCAGGACGTGACGCAGGTCTCCATGTGCCCTTCGAACAGCTTCGCGATCGCCTGCGTGGTGGCGGCACGCACCGCCGCGAGCTGGATCATCAGGTCCTCGCAGGTCTCGCCTTCCGCCAGCATCGCGCGTACGGCGCGCACGTGGCCCTCGATGCGGGCCAGCCGGGCCTTGAGATCGGCCTGCGTCCTTTGCGCGAGATGCGCGGCGGACGTGCTCTTGAGCGGACGGATCGGTGTCTTCGCAGCCATGGGCTCGGCCCTCCTCGTGCCTGCTTGGATTCCCATCCCCCCGGGGGGGATGCGGGGATTCTGCTCGACCCCCGGTGCTGACCGCAAGTCGCGAGCGGGGCGGGGCCGGGCGCGTGCGCCGGGCCCGCCGGCCGGACGCGGGGATGCACGATACGCGGTGCGCGGTGCGCGGTGCAGGTCGGGTTCGAAGACCGGAGCCGGTGCGTTCCCGGGCCGCTCCGGGCGGGCTCAGCCCAGGCGAGTCCGCCGCTCTCCCAGCAGCCTCAGCCCGTTCAGGATCACGACCACCGTGCTGCCCTCGTGGCCGCTCACCGCGAACGGCAGGCGCAGGTTGCCGTCCGAGATCATCCACAGCGGCAGCGCGAACGGCAGGCGCTCGCCGAAGAACACCAGCGCCACCAGCGCGAGCATCACGCCCGAGGCGATGGCGACGTTCTGGATCACAACGGACCGCGCGCGCCGCGCCAGGCGCACCGCGAAGGGCAGCGCGGTGAGGTCGTCGGACATGAGCACGACGTCGGCGCTCTCCATCGCGGCGTCGCTGCCCGCGCCGCCCATCGCGATGCCGACGGTGGCGCGCGCCAGCGCCGGAGCGTCGTTGACCCCGTCGCCCACCATGGCGACCGCGCCGTGCCGCTCCTCGAGCTCGCCGACCACCCGCACCTTGTCCTCGGGCAGCAGCGCGCCGTAGTGCGCGTCCACCGCGGTGCGGCGCGCGATCGCCGCGACCGTGTGCGGGCTGTCGCCGGAGAGCAGCACCACCGACGCGATGCCGTGACGCCTGAGCTGCGCCACCGTCGCCTGTGAGGCGGGACGCACCGCGTCGGCCGCGGCGATCACGCCCCAGGCCCCGCCGCACCGCACCAGCATCGCGGTCTTGGCGTCGCGGCTGAACTCCTGCACCCGCTCGAGCCCCCCGGACGGCACGGCGACGCCGAGCTGCGCGAACAGCTCGGGCGTGCCGACCTCGACCATGGCGCCGTCCACCCGCGCGACCAGCCCCTTGCCGAGGTGCGAGGTGAGCTGCTCGGCCGGCGTGACGGGGACGCCGCGCGCCTCGGCGGCGCGCACCACCGCCTGCGCGAGCGGATGCTGCGAGCGCTTCTCGGCGCTCGCCGCCGCGGCCAGCACCTGCTCCTCGGTGGCGCCGGCGAGCGCCACCACGTCGGTGACCTCGAAGCGGCCGTGCGTGAGCGTGCCGGTCTTGTCGAACGCCACGGCCCTGACGCGGCCCAGCGCCTCGATGAAGCGGCCGCCCTTGAACAGCACGCCGTTCCGCGCGGCGGCGGCGATGGCCGAGAGGATGGTGGCGGGCGTGGCGATGACCAGCGCGCAGGGCGAGGCCACCACCAGCAGCGTCATGGCGCGGTAGAGCGAAGACTTGAAGTCGTGGTGGAGCACCAGCGGCGGCACGAACAGCATGAGCGCCGCGCCCACCATCACCACGATGGTGTAGTAGCGGCCCACCCACTCGGCCACCTCCTCGGTCTGCGACTTCTGCTGCTGCGCCTCCTGCACCAGCGTCACGATGCGCGCGAGCGTGGTGTTCCCCGCCGCGCGCGTGGTGCGCACCTCGATCGCGCCCTGCTGGTTGAGCGTCCCGGCGAACACCTTGTCGCCGGGCTCCTTGGATACCGGGACCGACTCGCCGGTCAGGCTGCTCTGGTCCACCAGCGAGCCGCCCTTCACCACCTCGCCGTCCACCGGGATGGCCTCGCCGGGCTTGACGACCACGTGCTCGTCCACCTGCACGTCTTCGGCCGCCACCTCGATCTCGCGCCCGCGCCGCAGCACCAGCGCGCGCGCGGGGCGGAGCTTCAGGAGCGCGTGGAGCGCGCGCCGCGTGCGCCCCATGGTGTAGACCTCGAGCGTGTTGCTGAGCGAGAACAGGAACATCAGCACCGCCGCCTCGAAGACGTAGCCGATGCCGGCGGCGCCCAGGGCGGCGAGGATCATCAGCAGGTTGACGTCGAAGCGGAAGCGAGCGAGCGCCGCCAGGCTCGAGCGCGCGGCGAACCAGCCGCCGGCCACCGCCGAGATCGCGTAGGCCACGTGGTGCCACGCCACCGGCGCCTCCGCGCGCTCGAGCGCCACGCCCGCCAGCAGCCCGCCCAGGCAGACGCCGGTGAGCGCGAGCATCAGGCGGCCCTTCGCGTACTGCTCCTGCTCGGCCGGCGAGAGCGTGGCGCCCCACGGCTTCGACGCGGCCAGCGGGCGCACCACCTCGGCGCTCTCGGCGGGCACCACGCTGCGCGAGATCCCGACCCGCCCCGGCACGCTGGTGACACGGAACTCCCGGTCCTGGATCTCGGGCATGCGGCCGAGGCGCAGCGCGCACTCGTGGCAGGCCCCGGCCGTCTCCCGCTTCTCGCACAGCGTCACCCGCTGGGCGAACAGGGAGCCCACCTCGTCGGCCAGCGCGTTGAGCTGGTCGGGCGCCACGACGGCAGGCTCGTAGCGCACGGTGAGCGTGCTGTCGCGGAAGTTGGCCTCGATCGCGACCACGCCCGGGCTCTCGCGCAGCCGGTCGGAGAGGATCTCGAGGCAGCCCTCTCCCTCGGCGAGGGCGAGGACGGCTGAGTCCGCCGGCTCGACGGCGGGGCGATCCACGGGCGTGCTCATGGGGCGGTCACGTTAGCACGCGGTCGCCGGGCGAGGAAAACAGCGGGCGATGTCGCGCCGCGCGTTCGGCCTGGCGCGACCGATTCCCGATCTTCCGCGAATCCGGTGCCGAAACGTGACCGCCGGGGCGGGCGACGTGCCTCAGGCGGTCGCGGACGGGAAGGGGAACGCGTCTCGGGCGCGTTCCCTCAGTTCGCAGGCTCTACTTAAGCACCACCATCTTGCGCGTGGCGGTCGCGCCGCCGGCCTCGAGCCGGCAGAAATAGAAGCCCTCGGGCCAGCCCGCGGTGCGAACCGGCACCTCGTGGATGCCCGCCTGCCGCGGTTCCTTGCTGAGCAGCGACGCGATCCGCCGCCCCTGCACGTCGAACACCGCCAGGTTCACGGGGCCGGCGGCCGGCAGGGAGTAGCGGATCGTGGCGCTCGACCGCGCGGGATTGGGCGCGACGGAGGCCACGGCGAGCACGGTTGGAACTGGGGCGGGGCCGCCGTTGCCGTCGGGTGTCGTCGAGATGGCCGCGAGACTCGCCACCGGGACGCTACCGGCCCACCTGAAGCGACCGCCGGCGTAGAGCGTGGTCCCGCTCGACGCGAGCGACCAGACGACGCCTGGGGCGAGTGGGTAGTCGCTCGTCGGGCCGCCCAGCGCGGGATCCCAGTCCAACACCGCGCCCGTCTCGGCATCCAGCGCGGCGAGCCCCCCGCGCGGCTGGCCTCCAATGGCGTCAAAACTGCCGCCAACATAGAGAGTCTGGCCCATCACCCTCAGATCGTAGACGCGGACCAGGTTCGGGTTGGAGAGAGTAGCGTCTGCAGCCCAGTCCTTCACGGCCCCGGTCGTCGCGTCGAGCGCCGCAAGGCGGCTTCTCGGCTGCCCGCCAATACTCCTGAAAGCCCCGCCGACGAAGACGGTGCTGTCCTTCACGGCGACCGCATACACCCACAGTTCCGGCTTCGGATCCCAATCCCGGACCTCGCCCGTCGCGGCATCAACCGCCGCCAGGTACTTGCGCGGCTGGCCTCCGACGGACCAGAAGCCGCCACCGAGATAAACAACGTCTCCGGTGACAGCGATCTCGTATACATCATCGTCCGGGCCCGGATTCCAATCCGTCAGCTCACCGGTCGCAAGATCGAACGAGGCGAGGTAGCTCCGCGGGACGCCGTTTATCGTGGTGAAGTAGCCCCCCGCGAGGAGTCTGTCTCCAGCGACCTCCAAGGTGCGTACCGATTCGTTCGTGTCTGCCGTCCAGTCCAAGGCTTGCCCCGTGATCGGGTCCAGGGCCGCCAGTCCCCACCGCTCCCGGCCGCCGACCCACGAAAAGTGCCCGCCGACGTAGACCTTTCCGCCGGCGACGGCCACGTCATAGACGATCTGGCCGTTCGGATCCGGGTTCCACTCCGTCGGCTCTCCGGTCTTGGCGTCCAGCGCGGCGAGGTTCCTGCGCCTCTGCCATCCCAACATGGTGAAACGGCCGCCGGCGTAGACCACGCGCCCGCTCACCGCCAGGGCCTCCGGGGCATAGTCCGCCCTCGGGTTCCAGGCCGTGACGGCTCCCGTCTCGCGAGCGATTTCCGCGATGCGGTAGCGTTCCTGCGCTCCGATGAGCTGGAACCATCCGCCCACATAGATCGTGCTGTCCGTGAGCGCCAGCGAGGTCACATCCGGCACATAGGTCTCGGACCGCGGTCCCAGCTGAGGGTCCCAGGAGGTCGGCACGCCCGTGACGAGATCCAGCTCCGCGAGTGCGCCACGGTCCTGCCCTCCGATACCCGCGAAGTGGCCGCCCACGTAGACGGTGGCCGTCCCCAGCGCCAACGTGCTGACGTAGGGGTTTCCGTAGTACCGGTCGTCCAGGCCGGTGACCCATGGGTTCCAGTCCGTGGCGAGCCCCGTGTTGGCATCCACGGCAGCGAGATTGTATCGAAATTGCGGACCGACCATGCCGAACATCCCGCCGACGTACAGAATGTCGTCACGAATCGTCAGTGCGCGAACGGAACCCGGCCACCCGGAGAACCCCACGTCTGGATTCCAGCCGGTGGCACGACCGGTCTCGAGATTCAGCTCGGCTAGACTGTTGCGCGGCTGGCCGCCGATGTTGGCGAAGTCCCCGCCGACGTAGAGTGTGGAGTCCGTCACCAGCAGGACGCGCACGGGGCGATCGGCAGCGGCATCCCAGTCCGTAGCGTGGCCGGTCACGACATCAAGCGCGGCGATACAGCTGCGCGCCTCGCCCCCGATGCGCGCAAAGGAGCCGCCCACGTACAGCGTGTTGCCCTTCAGGGCCAGGGCCTCCACATGGCCGTCCTGCCCCGGGTTCCAGTCCGAGACCCGGCCGCACGCCAGGATGTGAGCGAGCCCGGAGCGTGGCACTCCCCCCACTCCCACGAACCAGCCGCCTAGGAACCACCCACCGTGTCCGTCGGGGATGATCGCCTTGACCACTCCCGCCACCTTCGGAAACGAGGGGAGCGCTGCGCCGCTCGTGCGGTCGATCGGAACGAAGCTCCCCGTGTTCGGGCCCACGAGGAAGAAGGCTCCCGCGATGTAGATCGTGTTCCCCGATCGCGCGATACCCGTGACGTTCCCGTTCGTGCCCCACAGGATGGGATCGACCTCCTGCGAGACGACGGGGCCAGCCGAGAGAAGGAGGAAGAGGAGGAGACCAGACGCTCCCGCCAGGACTGTTCGGCCGTCCTGGAACCGGCCGACATCCGACCGTCGGCCCCGACCGCGGCCCGGCGAGGAGGTCAGCATGTCGTTCTCCCGCGGTGGTCTCTCCAAGTCGGGGCTTGTACTACCGGATCAAGGCTGCCCGGACGGAGCGCAGGGTCCCGGCAGCCTTGAGGCTTGCGAAGTACACCCCGCTTCCCACCGGGGCCCCATCCGTATCGCGTCCGTCCCAGGAAAGCTCCGACGCGCCCGCGGGGAGATCGCCGTCCACCATGGTCCTCACCCGGCGCCCCGATACGTCGTGGATGCCGAGGCGAACGCGCATCGGCGTGGGCAGCTCGATCCGCAGGCCGATGCCCGAGCGAGCCGGTCTCGGCCCGATGAGACGCAGTCGAGGTTCCGTCTCGCTACCGGAAGACCCCTCCACCCCCGCCGCGGTGACCGGGCAGTGCTCCTCGAAGAGGTACGGCGTCTGGGCCGTGCGAACCGGAATGTAGCTGATGCCGACCGCCTGATCGTTCCAGGCCGCAAGGTACGCCACGTCGTTGTCCGCGTTGACCCCCAGGAACTCCGAGGCGTGCCAGTAGGTGTAGGCGTTCGTGGGTTGGCCCGTGTATTCGTCAATGATGAGGGTGTTGATGTCCTGGGGCTGACTCCAGTTCGCGGGATTGGGGTCCGTCGGGTTGTCGGGATTGGAGATTCCGAACACCGTGGTCTGGTTCGCAGTGTAGAACAGCCACCACTTGCCCTGGTACTTGAAGGCGTGCGGCGATTCGACCAGCGCTGTGCCGGGCGACGGGAACGGGTGGAGCGTGCTCCAGAGCGGGCGATCGTTATCCCACACCGAGAAGTCCCCGTCGGACTTGGCAACGCCAACGATGGTGGCCTGGGGGTAGTCGGCCGGGATGGTCACGAAGTACATGAGCCAGCTCCCGACGTTCGCGGTATCGGGCATCACGTAGGGATCGCGGAACTGCGCCTCGGGCCCCTGTGCCTCGGGAGCGGCCCACACCCCCAGTTGAGAGAAGTCGAAGATCGGATTGTCTTGCTGAGTCCAGGTCACGAGGTCGGTCGAGGTGGCAAGCCCGATGCGCTGGTCGCCGTAGTCGTCGACTCCCGTGTAGAACATGAAGTAGGTCACGCCGCGCAGAATGATGCAGGGCGCCCAGACGTGCTTGCTGTCGAACCTGCCGGGTCGCACCGCGATCGCAGCAGTGTCGATTTCCGTGCTCGGCCACTCGTAGAGGTTGCTTGACACCGCGTGCCCGATGTTCTTCTCGGTGGCATCGACACCACCGTGGTACTTCTTGGTCTCCTGGTTCTGTCGGATGTAGAAGAGGTGGAAGACCCAGGTTCCCGAGGGAGCCCAGCCACCCAGGACGAAGGCGAAGTCCTTCGGCTGGATCATGCCAAGCGGGTAGATGGCTTCGCGGAAGGTCTCCTGACACGACGCGCCTGTGGGCTCTGCGGGCGTCAGCAGCGGAACCGGCTCGCCGGGGAGCGGCAGAAGGGCAACCCCGTTGGCCGATCCGGTCTGAACGTCGCACGGAGGCACCGCGGCAGCCAGAGAGGCGACTCCGGTGATCGAACTGTTGCTCTGCCCCACGATGCTCAGAGGGTGACGCCACGATGCGTCCGGCGCCACCAGCTCGAGCGCCGACGCTTCGGAGAGACCGGCGCCGACAGCCGTGAGGCGGAACTCCGTGGACCGGTGGACCGTGGTCGCGCGCAGGATTACGGGCGGGAAGGGAGTCCCCACGCCGCCATTGAAGGTGACCTCGGATGACTGGAGGACATGGGCCGAGTCCGGGTCCATCGGATCGAGGGCGATCACCTTGAATCTCCCCTTGCTCCCGGCTGGCAGGTCAAGCACATACCGCGCCGACGTTGCGACCTCGCCGCCCGCGAAGCAGAACTGCGCGGTCAGCATGTTGGCCGCGAGCTCGGCCGGGTCGCTCGGACCGCGAACGCTGGCGACCTCGGCGACGTCTTGCTGGCACGGCGCCTGCGGCGCGAGCGGCACCGGGCGAATCTCGCAGCTGTCCGCGACCCACAGCAGTCGCCACTCGGACGGCAGCCGCTGCTCCCCGGGATCGGCCTGTACGACGAGCGTGCAGCGCGTCGCGGAGGCGAAGCTCAGATCGGAAGGGCCAGAACTCCACCGCAACTGGACGGCGGAAGAAACGCCGGGAACGAGCGCAAGCACGGCAGCCAGATGATACCAGCGGATGCGGCGCATGATCGCGGCCTCCTGCGTCAGGGGAGTGAGGTCAATCGGGAGAACCTCAAGTGCGGACGGAAACGTGGTGGCGGAGACCCGGAGCCTCTCCTAGCAGTGACGGACCGACACGGCATACTATGCCGACCCGCCGCCGATCCCGTGATGGCCGCGACGCGCGCGGAACTCGTCGGCCCGATAGATGAGTTGACAGCCTTCGTTGCCCGTGTCGGCGGTGGCCCCGCGCCAGCCTCCGGGCCGTGCCGCGCCACACGCATGCGTCGCGCAACGGCAGCGAACACCCGAGGGGGGGAATGGTCAAGAGAAATCAGCCATGGGGCAGGAACTGCGGCAAGAGCCGCCCTCAGCGCCCGACGCGCGCCGCCCGCGCCGGATCCGCGAGGCGATCAGTTCAGCTGCAACCCCAGCGCGGCGGTGAAGTACCACCCGGGCCAGGGACGCGCGCCCACGCGGTCGAAGCGGAACTCCACGCCCGGCGCGAAGCGCCCGGCGCCCGCGAATCCGACGCCGAGCCCGTAGCCCGGGAACACGGTCTCGCGGCTGACGGAATGTCCGCCGTAGCGCGCCGATCGCTTGTACATGCCGAAGGACGCATCCGCGTGCGGGCGCGACGCGCCCTTCGCGGCGCGCAGGCGCAACGCCACCGAGGCGTTCCACAGCCCGTCGCCGCCGCGGGCGAGGGATGGATACTTGAACGCGTCGCCGAACGAGGCGGCCCTCAGGCCCCAGACGACGTTGTCGTGCTGCCAGTGGCGATAGCCGCCCTCCGCCCCGACGCCGAGGACGGGCGATACCCAGCGGTGCGCCACGGCCCACGCGCCGAGCGCGGGATCGGTGAAGCTGCCTCCCGAGAACCCCGCGTAGCCGCCGAGCGACCAGGGACCCTCCGCGCGCGCCGCTCCCGCGAACAGCGCGACCGCCAGGAGCGGCGCGAACAGTGATGCGGAAAGATGCTTCATGACGCGACCCTCCGTCCCCCGGTCCGCCGTCTTCTACACCCCGCCCGGTCGGGCGGGTCCCGCTGCCGCCAGCCGCCGGCTCACCGGTACAGGCTCTTGATCGCGCCCCAGGTGCGGTTGCGGGCGGGCGTGGCGCAGTTGCCGTAACCGCCCTGCCAGGAGATGACCTGGTTGGCCAGCGCCGCCGACAGGTACTCGGCGTCCCCGCTCTGGTCGAACACGCGCACCTGCGCGAACACCAGGAACAGCGGCCCGCAGCAGCCCTCGCACGCGTCCGACCCCACCGTCTTCGTGTTCGAGATGACGAGCTGGAAACCGTCGTATTCGACGCCTGCGGCCAGCGGCACGCCGTTCTGCAGCGCGGCCGACAGGTGGATGCGCGCGAGGAACGCGTCACCGTGCGGCGGCGACGGCGGCAGGTTGTAGATCAGGTAGGGAGAGAACTGCCACAGCGCGAGCCTCGACCACGGGTCCAGGCACGCGGTCTGCGGTGCTTCTGCGAAGTCGAACGAGGCCTGCAGCGCGGTGCGGCGGCAGGTGCCGGAGTTGATGAACTCCCACCAGTCGGGCAGCGGGAAGGTGCCGCGCGAATAGAGGTCCACGGTGATGTCCGTGCCGAGGAAATCGGCGTGGTCGCGCGCGGGCGCGAAGGACCCGACCGCGGTCTCCGCGCCCTGGTTGGTGTTGCAGAGGAAGCTCTTGTCGAGCGCCCCGCCCTCCGACCAGCAGGCGTCCCAGGCGAAGTTGACGCCGCCGGCGCGCGTGGGACCGGCCAGGACGAGGAGCGGGGCCAGGACCAGGGCGACGATGCGCGCAGCTCTCAAAGCTCCTCCAGGGGGTCACGCGCCGTGCGGCGAGCGCGTCGCCGGGGGGGATTCGCGAGCGCGCGGGCGGCCGGTTATCGGATGCGGACGAGCGGCCGCGTCCAGGCGCCGCCGTCGGTCTTGAGGCGCAGGAAGTATACTCCCGCGCCGGCTTCCCGTCCGTCCTTCGTCAGCCCGTCCCAGCGCAGACTCTGAACCCCCGCCTCCAGCCGGAGACCCCGCGCCAGCGTCCGCACCTCACGCCCCATGACGTCGAGCACGGCCACGTCCACCTTCCCCGCGCGCCCCAGCGTGAAGCCCACCTCGGCCGTTCCGCGCGTCGGATTCGGCCGCACCCACCTGAGGGCGTTGCTCCCGCTGCCGCGCACCGGCACGCTCACGTTGAGCGGCGTCGAGGCCGGGTTGCCGGGGTCGCTCCCCGCGTCCAGCTCGTCCCCGTCGAGGTAGGTGTCGCGGTCGCGGTCCAGCCCCATCCGCTGGCCGCTCCCCTTCGGCACCCCGGTCACCGTGACTTCCGTGCCGGGCCCGCCGAGCGCGCGCAGCTGCGCGGTCGTGATCGCCGCCGCCGCCGCCCGATCGCTCCGCCACTGACCCGCGCCCTGGTAGAGCCAGCCGCGCGGCTGCCCGCTCGATCGCCCCTTCGCGATCAGGTCGCAGGCGCTGGCGTCCGCCTGCCCCACCAGCGTGTCGAGCCGCGCGATGGCGGTGGCGTCGGCGTTGTTCGTGCCGTCGAAGGTGAGCTGGTAGCCCACCGCCGGCGCCATGCCGGTGTCGAAGCCCAGCAGGAACGCCTCGAGGTCGCGCCGGTCGGCGTCGGTGCCGCTCGCCTGGTGGAGCCCGGGCGCCTTCAGGAAGTCGAACAGGTTGTCGGCGGTGCCGTCGTGCGCGAAGGCGACGCCGCGCGCGTTCACCGCGCCCGCGCTGTCGCGGAAACCGCCGTTGCGGTAGAGCGCGCGCAGGTGCGGGACCTTGAGGTCCTGCGGGTCGCCGATCACCGTGCTCGACACCAGCGCGCGGTTGGTGCCCGCCGGTCCGCCGTGGCAGTCCACGCAGCGGCGGCCGGTCGAGTCCATCACGAAGGTATCGAAGAAGGTCTGCCCGCGGACGGCGCTCGCCTGCCCCGGCGGCGCGTCCGCGAGCGCGCCGTCCAGGTAGCGGCGCGGGTTCGGCGGGTAGGCGAGCGCCATCGCGAAGTCGGAGAAGGCGCTCATCTCGCTGTCGGCCAGCACGGTGGTGCGGCCCATCAGCGTCGCGAACGCGCCGTTGAACGCGGCGAGGTTCGCGCGGTCGCCGCGCCAGTGGAACGGCTCGGTGTTGGTGAGCCCGCGCAGCGACTGCGTGACCGTCGGGCCCTTCATGGGATCGAAGCCGTGCAGCCCGTTCGGATTCGGGCCGGGCGGCGGGACGAAGCCGCCGAGCGGGTCGCCCAGGTCCCACGCCAGGAGATCGGTGTCGCCGAAGACGTGGCAGGTCGCGCACGACTGGTCGCCGTGGGCCGAGGTGAAGCCGCCGTAGAGGAACTTGCGCCCGTTGACCACCGGGTCGGGCGTGGGATCGAACCCGATGGTGGCGAGCGCGAGCTGCGCGAAGTTCGCGGTCGAGAGCGTCTGGAGCTGGTTGTGGAGGCGGCCGACGACGTAGAGCCGGCCGCGCGCGTCGTCCACCACCACGCCGGTCGGGCCGGCCACCGCCGGCACCCGCGCCTTGACCGTGCTGAGCGCGCCGCCGTAGGGGTTCACCACCGCGATCCGGTTGGTGGCCAGCGAGGTCACGTAGAGCCGCTGGCCGTCGCCCGAGTAGGCGCACCCGGTCGGGATGCCGATCGCCGAGTCGGCCTCGGCCTGCGTGCCGGGGAGCGTGGCGTAATCAATGTGCGGGTCGAGCTTGCGCGCGACGAACGGGCCGGCGGGCGGCGCGAACGAGACCTGGGTCTCGACCAGGTAGCCGATGAGCCGCGGCTCGAAGCGCAGCAGGTCGCGGCCCTGCGTGTTCACCACCGCGAGGCGCCCGTCGAAGGGGCTCACCGCGAGGTTGAAGTTGATGGTCCCCACGTCGCTGAAGGTGCGCGTCACGGTGGCCGAGGAGGTGGTGATCTCGATCACGTCGTTGTCGGGCATGGTGTGCTTGACCTTCGAGCTCCACAGGGTCCCGTACATGTCGTACCAGCTGCCGTTCTGCTGCTGGACGATGAGCCCGACGCGCGGCGGCGGGCTCGGCAGGCCCGGGTCGCGCGGCAGGTCGGGATCGGCGGGCATCGAGTCGGCGGGGAACCTGGTCCCGGCCATCACCGTCGTGCGGTTGCCGCCCGCGAACACCGCGGCGTACACCTTCGAGCCGTCCGCGGTCTTCGCCAGCGCACGCGGCATGCGGCCCGGTATCGCGATGCTCGCGAGCGGCGCCGCGACGCTCGCCGGGTCGTAGACCTTCACGACGTCCTCGCCGGACACGCTCACGTAGGCGCGCTTCGGCGTCCCCGCGAACACCACGTCGGCGGGTTCGTCGCCGACCCGCACCGTGGCGCGCGCGTGCATCAGGTTCAGGTCCACGACGCTCACGTCGTCGGAGAGCTGGTTCACCACCCACGCCGTCGAGTCGTCGAGGCACGCCACCGACACCGGTTCCATTCCCACCGGGATCTCGGCGATGCGCACCGGCGCCGCCCCGGTCACGTCGAAGACCGAGAGCCGCGCGTCGGGCGTGTTCACCACGAGCAGCCGGCCGCCGCCCGGCGTGAGCACCGCCGGGTGCACGTGCGCGCTCTCGAAGTGGACGAAGTCGGGGCTGACTGCCGGGCGGGAGACCAGGTGCCGCGGCCAGGCGGCGAGACCGGCCACCAGCGCGGCGAGCACGGTGAGGAGCAGGATGCGACGCATGACACGATCTCCGGGCGGCCAGAGATGTGTGTGGGGCACGCGTGGCCTGTGAGGGGCCATTGGAATCGCGAAACGCGGGGGGATTCTACCATCGGCTCCGGGGGCGCGGCCAAGATGAGTGTGGCGGATCCGCGACCGGCGCTCCCGGCGTGTTTAGCGCTGCACAACCGCGCCGAGGAAGCCCGGCCCGGCGCGGCGGACCGCGGCGGTGAGCGCGGTGTCGGCCAGCGACTTCGCGCACACCACGTAGGCGCGCTGCTGGGCCAGCCGCACCTCGGCGGTCGAGACCCCGGGCACCGCGGCGAGCTGGGTGCGCACCGCGGCCGCGCAGCCTGCGCAGGTCATGCCCCCGACCTCGAGGGTAACGATGCGCTGCTCCGCCCGCGCAGCCAGCGCCGCCGGCCGCGGCAGCGCGCGCAGCTCGCGCACCAGCAGCGGGCCGCCCACGGCGAGCAGCAGGACGCCGAGGACGAGGGCGATGGAGTTCAGGAAGGTGCGTGACACGGGCCGGAGGATAGCGCGGGTGACCTCACCTGACGAATGAGGGCGCGGAATCGCAGGGCGTCGGAATGAAGGCACGGGAACGAAGGCGCGGGAATGAGTGCGCCGGAACGAGGGCGCGGGGATGAAGGCGCGGGGATGAGTGCGCGGGGATCGTAGCGAGCCGGGTTTCCTCTGGAACCCCGGCGGGCGCTCTGGCAGCTTATGACGTCCATGCGCCGACCTGCTGCAGTCGCCCTGCTGGTATCCCTGGCCGTCGCCGGCTGCGGTCGCGCGCAGGCTCCGGGCCCGCCAGCGGGATCCCGGATCCCCTCCGCGACGGACTCCGCCGCTGGCGCCGCGGCGCCGCCCGTCGCGCCCGCGCCCGAGACCACGACGGTCCGCTACGACACCTTCCCCATCACCGACCCGCACGCGCTGCTCGAGTTCGAGAGGAAGCACGGCGCGGAAGGCTTCCTCGCCGTGCTCAAGGTGAACCGCATAGATCTCGCCCACGCGCGCCAGGGCGACACGCTGGTGGTGCCCGAGCGACTCGACATGCCGGCGCTCTCGCCGTTCCCCGCCGGGATCCCCGCGGCGCGCGGGCTGGCGAAGCTGCTGCTGGTCTCGGCGCGCGTGCAGGCGTTCGCCGCCTACGACACCGGGCGGCTGGTGCGCTGGGGACCGACCAGCACCGGGCGCAGGGAGAAGCCGACGCCGCCCGGCCTCTACCGCACCAACTGGAAGGACCGGGAGCGCGTGAGCACCTTCAACGAGGAGTGGCTGCTCGAGTGGTACGTCAACCTCGAGAACCGCGAGGGGATCTCGCTCCACCAGTACGACCTGCCCGGCCGCCCGGCGAGCCACTCGTGCGTGCGGCTGCTCGCGGACGACGCGGAGTGGCTCTATGGCTGGGCCGACACCTGGGCGCTCACGCCCGACGGGCGGGGCGTGGTGAAGGAGGGCACGCCGGTCGTGGTGATGGGCGCCTACGCCTTCGGCCAGCGCCGGCCGTGGCAGCGCCTGCCCGACGACCCGCGCGCCACCGCGGTCACCGCCGCGGAAGTGGACTCGGCGCTGGCGCTCGCGATCCCGCCGCGGGTGGCGAGCGCGGACTCGCTCGCGGCCGCCGCGGTGCACGACCCGCTGCCCCGCGGCGCACCCGCGCACTGAGCCCGGGCGCCCGAGCCGTGGTCACGGCCGGGCTCCGGCCGCGCCGCTCCCGCACGCCGGGGCACCGCGCCGGTCCGGCCATCGCGGGGTGCGACGCGGCGGGCCGCGTTGCGGAGCGCGGGGCGCGCCCGTACACTGCGCCGCTCCTGCTTCGAACCCGACCCGGCCGCCCGAGGTGATCTCCCGCACATGGCTTCTCCCCAGCTCGACCTCGCCGCCCTGTTGCCGCGCGAGCTGGTCGCCGAGCTGCTGGCGCTCGCCCGCGCGCGCGGCGCCGAATTCGCCGAGGTCTTCGGCGAGCACACCGTCCACACCGCGTTCTCGCTCGAGGAGGGCCGGCTCAAGACCTCGCAGTACTCGGTGACCCAGGGCGTGGGCGTGCGCGCCATCCGCGGCGAACAGACCGGCTACGCCTACGCCGACGGCTTCGCCGCTCCCGACCTGCGCGAGGCCGCGCGGGTGGCCGGGCGCATCGCGCGCGACGGAGCGCCCGACCCGGACCCGGGCGCACCTTCAGTGAGTGCCCCGACCGGCGCGGGCCGCCCCGGTGCCCGCGCGCCGCGGGCGTTCCGCGTGGTGGACGCGCCCGCGCCGTTCGCCCTCGTCTCTCCCGCGCCGGTCGCGCTCGACGAGGCCGGCAAGGTCGCGCTGCTGCGGCGCGCCGACGACGCGGCGCGCGCGCACGACCCGCGCATCCACGAGGTCGCGGCCACGCTCGCCGACGCGGCGAAGAGCTTCGTGGTCGCGAACAGCGACGGGCTGTGGGCCGAGGACCGCCAGTACCTGACCCGGCTCTCGGTCGCGGCGTACGCCTCCGCGGGCGACCAGCGCCAGCAGGGCTTCGCCGCCGGGGGCGGCTCGGTCGAGGCCGACTACTTCGAGCGCGTGCGCCCGCCCGAGGCGGTGGCGCGCGAGGCCGCGGGCACCGCGGTCACGCTGCTGGGCGCGAAGGACCCCGAGGCCGGCGCCTACCCCGTGGTGCTGGCGCCCGGCTGGGGCGGGGTGCTGGTGCACGAGTGCTTCGGCCACGGCATGGAGGGCGATGTCATCCGCAAGCAGACTTCGATCCGCGCCACGCAGCAGGGGCAGCAGGTCGCGGCCAGGGGCGTCACCATCGTGGACAGCGGCGTGGTGCCCTACTCGCGCGGCTCGTTCCGCGTGGACGACGAGGGCACGCCGGCGCGCCGCACCGTGCTGGTCGAGGACGGCATCCTGGTCGGCTATCTCTGGGACCTGCTGAACGCGCGGCTCACCGGCAACAGCCCCACCGGCAACGGGCGCCGCAGCTCCTACCGCGACTTCCCGCTGTGCCGCATGACCAACACCTACATCGAGGCCGGCCCGCACGATCCCGCCGAGCTGATCGCCTCGGTGAAGCGCGGGCTCTACTGCAAGAACCTGGGCGGCGGCTCGGTCAACCCGGCCGACGGCAACTTCTCCTTCCAGGTCACCGAGGCCTGCCGCATCGAGGACGGGAAGCTGACGTACCCGGTGCGCAACGCCACGCTCACCGGCAACGGCAACGATGCGATGCTCAAGATCGACGCGGTGGCGAACGACCTGGTGGTGGACGGCACCACCGGCTCGTGCGGCAAGGACGGGCAGTGGAAGCCGGTGGGCGTGGGACAGCCGACGGTCCGCTTCACCGACATCACCGTCGGGGGGACCGCGACGTGAGCGCGCTCCAGCCACTGACCTCCGCCGCGCTCGAAGCGGTCGCGGCAGGCGCGGTCGAGCGCGCGCGCCGCGCCGGCGCCGAGCATGCCGAGGCCGTAGTCGAGAGCGGGCGCGCCTTCACCGTGCGGGTGAGCGGCGGGGCCATCGAGAGCCTGAAGCAGAGCGTGACGCACGGGCTTGGCCTGCGCGTCCTCAAGCGCGGCGCGCTCGGGTTCGTCTCGACCACCGACCTCCGCGCCGAGGCGCTCGACGACCTGGCGCGCCACGCGGTGGCACTGGCGCGCTTCTCGACCCCCGACGAGGCGAACGCGCTGCCCACCCCTGCCGAGGCGGCCGACGACGAGCCCGGCGACCTCGGGCTCACCGACCCCGCGGTGCTCGCGCTGCCGGCCGAGCGCAAGATCGAGATGGCGCTGACGCTCGAGCGCGCCGCGCTCGGCGTGGACCCGCGCATCCGCCGCACCGAAGGCGCGCTGGTGAGCACGCACGACGGGCAGGAGGCGCTCGCGAATTCACACGGGCTCCTGCGCTCCGCCGGCGGCACCGCGGTACGGGTCTACGTGCTGCCGCTGGCCGACGATCGCGACGGCAAGCAGCAGACCGGCTGGTACGGCATGGTCAAGCGACGGCTCGACGAGATCGCGGACCTCGAGGCGATCGCGCGCGAGGCGGCGCGCCGCGCGCTCGCCCGCATCGGCGCGCGTCGCGTGCCCACCGCGCGCGTGCCGGTGGTGATGCACCCGGACATCGCCGGCGCGTGGATCGCCGAGCTGCACGACGCGTTCAGCGGCGAGTCGCACATCAAGCAGACGACCTGGCTGACCGGGAAGCTGGGCGAGAGCATCGCCTCCCCGCTGGTGACGCTGGTGGACGACGGGCGGCTCCCCGGCGGCACCGGCACCGCGCCGTGGGACGGCGAGGGCGTGCCGACGCGACGGAACGTGCTGATCGAGCGCGGGCGCTTCGCCACCATCCTCTACGACACCTACCACGCCCGCCGCGCCGGCACGCGCTCGACCGGCAGCGCCGTGCGTTCCTATTCCTCGACCCCCGGCATCGGCCACCACAACCTCTACGTCGAGGCCGGCGGCGAGTCGCCCGCGGCGATCCTCGAGCGGGTGGAGCGCGGGTTCTACATGGACGACCAGGGCTCCTACGGCTTCAACGCCGTGACCGGCGACTACTCGTTCCAGGCGCAGGGATTCTGGATCGAGAGCGGCGAGAAGCGGTTCCCGGTCGAGGGCGTGACCGTCGCCGCGAACTCGCTCGAGATGCTGAAGAACGTGACCGCGGTCGGGAGCGACCTCAAGTTCGACGGCAGCGTGGCGGCGCCGACGCTGCTCATCGCGGAGATGACGGTTAGCGGGAGCTGAGCCGGGCGGCGCGGCTCCGGCGGGAGCAAGGGCTCTGGAGCGCGGCGTCATGCGGGGCGCAGAGCCGGCCTCGCGCGCATGAAAGTCCTTTCTATCCCGCCTTGACCCCTCACCGGAGCCGGACCACGCGGCGCGACTGCCGGACGCCGGCGGCCTCGAACCTGAGGAAGTAGAGCCCCGCCGCAGCAGGCGCGTCCGGAGCGCGGTCGCCGCGCCACTCGAATGCGTGCTCGCCCGGCTCGATCTCCCCACGGTAGAGCGTGGAGATCCGGCGTCCGGCGATGTCCCAGACGGATATCTCAACGTGCTGGCGCCGGGCCACGGCGACCGTGAAAGAAGTGCGGCCACGGCCCGGGTTCGGAGCGGGTGACCGGACGAATCCGGTGGTGAGCGTGCGCGCGGGGGGCCCTGCTGGCGGAGTCACGTCCAGCACGCGAGCCTCCATTTCCTCCAGCACCCAGACGTCGTTCAGCCGCCCGGAATCCGACAGGCCACCGAACGCGATCATCCGCAGGTCCGCCTGCACCGCGCTGTGGAGCGTGCGAGCGCGAGGCGGGCCGCTGTAGGGTGTGCGATCGCTCCAGACGGGCGCGCCCGCGAGGCCGTTGGCGCCGCTCAATGTCATCACGGTGTCACTGCGCGTTCCGCCGATCGCGCCGCCGAATACCGTGAGACGATTGCCCGTCGGGTCGTAGACCGATCGGTAGAGCGACCACGGCGACGGGGTCGAGCCGGCAGGCGAAAGCTGGGTCCACGCAGGGGAACCCACGCCGTTGGCATCGCTCAGCACCCACACCTCGAGGTTCGAGGCGCCGCACGGGACGAGCCCGCCCAGGACGGTCATCCGATTGTCGGCGGCATCGTAGCTCGCCTGGTGGCCGGTTCGCGCGCTCGGCGGCCCGCCGGCGGGCGAGAGCTGCGTCCAGGCGGGCGTGCCGACGTCAGCTCCGGTGGCGTTGGTCAGCACCCAGACATCATTCCGTTCGCCGCCGCATCCACCGGCATTGGTGTCTCCGCCGAACACCACCATCCGATTCGAGGCCGCGTCAAGGACCCCGCTGTGCCCCGCCCGTGCTGCGGGCGGCCCACCCGAGGGGGCGAGGAGTGTCCAGCCCGGCGTCCCGCCCAGTCCGTTGGCATTTGTCAGCACCCAGACGTCATCGAAGCTGGCCGGAGTCGGCCCCGTCGCATCGTCTCCACCGAAGATGACCATCCGATTGCTGCCCGGATCGTAGACTGCGCTGTGGTTGGCTCGCGCGCCCGGGACCTGGCCACCCGGAGCGAGATGGATCCAGGCCGGCGTGCCCCCCGTGCCATCGGCGTTGGTCAGCACCCAGACGTCGTCGAGGGGGCCGCTGTCGCCGCGACCGCCGAACACGGTCATGCGGTTGCTCCCTGCGTCGTAGATCGCGCTGTGGCCGTCGCGCGGCAGCGGCGGCGCGCCCGTCGGCATGAGATGCACCCAGGTCTGTCCCACCGTGCGCAGCGACACACCCGTGCTGGTGATGATGGGCTCGAAGGAGAGCCCCCCGCCCAGGGCGAGCCCGTTCACGCTCCGGAAGTGGGATGCCCCGGATCCGCGGGTGAGGATCTGGAAGATCTGTCCTGCGCTCGGCATGAAGCCGTTGGCGAGGCTGATGTTCAACGTCATGTTATCGAGAGGGGCGAAGCCGCTCACCACGAGCCGGTCGTAGCCGGAGCCCGCGGTGTCGCCGCCGATCTCGATGTTGAGCACAGCGGTGGAGTCCTGGACGAGGTCGCCGGTGATCGACAGGATCCCGGGCGAAGTGCCGGGGTTGATGTTCCCCGCGTTGGTGAAGGATGTCGCTGCGACGTTCAGCGTGCCGGCGCCCTGCAACACCCCGCCCACCGCATTGAGCATCGTCCCGCCGCTGACCGTCAGCGTCCGCCCCACGCCCACCGTCAGCGTGCCCGAGTTGGTGAAGCTCGGCGTGGTGCCCGACTGGCTGATCGTCAGGTCGCCGCCGCTGGCCGCGATCGTCCCGCTGTTGCTGTGCGCCGCCGAGGCCCTGGCGAGCGTC
>JACRPT010000164.1 GCA_016223045.1 Candidatus Eiseniibacteriota bacterium | reverse complement strand
GGGCGCGTCACGCTGAGGCGCGCTCGGTCAGCGACGCGGCCAGCGCATCCGGGAGGCCCTACCTATCACTGTCACAGAGTCCGTCAACCCCGCACGCACGCGAATCGTGAGGACGCGCGCGCCGCAGTCGTAGGGAAACAGCTGGACCTGGTAGGTTCCCTCGGGAAGAGGCGGTAGCTCGAAGCGGCCCTGATGGTCAGACGTGACCACCAGGCGCGCACGCGGCAGGTGGATCAGGCTGAACGGGACGGACCCACTCGATGGGAAGTGGATGCGCCCGTGGACGCGCCCCGTCCCGGGAGGAATGGAGTCGCGAGGGAGGCTCCACAGCAGAGAGTCCCGGCCCGCGCTGGCAACGACGTCGGTCACAATGCGCTTGAACTCGGCAAACGGGATCCCGCTCGCCATCCCGCCGAATGCCCGCCTCCGGTCCAAGCGCCACAAGTGGCTGATGCGCCAGCGGCCCTTCCACGATGAGTAGCTGTGCCTTCCGAGGAACAGCACCATGTCACGGTGCTCGTCCACCTCGGGTTCGTGCGGGACCCACATCCTGGATCCACCTTGGACACGGACGATCAACGTGCCTCCTGGAACCACAGCCCCCTTCCAGACCTGCGACACGGTCACTTCGTAGTCCGTGAAGACCAGAGCCCCACGCATGAGCGAATCAGGAGGGACGACCTCGACCTTGGCTCGCACGCGGCCCACAACGACTGCCTCGGCCGCGCGAGGCGCCTGCCAGTCCGGAGTCCAAGGCCGCTCCACGAAGGTGCCCTCGGAGGAGGACACCCAGCATGCGAGCAGGCCCGCACACGTGCCGGCAAGAAGGGGAATCGATCGCATATGTGCGCTCGGCTGCCGGGCCCCCGCTCCCAACTACGGCACCAGCGCCACGCGCTTCGACGACACCGTGCCCGCGCTGCGCACGGTCAGGAAATAGACGCCCGCCGCGCGCCGCGCGCCCGCGCCGGCGAGTGGGGCCGAGACCGCGGTGGGTCCACGGGCCACGCCCTCGAAGAGCCGCTCGACCACGCGCCCGTTCACGTCCACCAGCGCCACGCCGATGCTGGCGCCGGGACCTGCGTCCACGATGGCGCGCAGCTCGCCGCGCGTGGGGTTCGGCGAGAGCAGGCGGATGGTCGCGGGCCGCGCCGGCGGCGCCGCCGGGACCGCCACCGTGTTCGAGGCGTCCACCGTCAGGAGCTCGGCGGCGTCCAGGTTCCCGTCGCCATTCCCGCACGGGACCTGGATCTGCAGCGCGCCACCGTCGGGGGACGCGTATCCCGCGAAACCGACGCGCAGGGATGACGGCGCCGGCGACCACCACCGGGTCACGTCCACCATGGCTTCGAGCACGCTGCCGGTGGCCTTCTGCAGCCCGTTCGTGACCACGGTGCCCGCGGCGTTGAACCAGCCGGACCAGTTGTTGGAGTCCTCGTTGCCGAGCAGCAGGTCGTAGACCGGCACCGTGCCGGCCTTGGCCCAGGGCGCGGCGCGCGTCCCGCCCGCGGCGGGGCCGGAGACTAGCACGAAGTGGTCGAGGCCGCTGGTCGAGGCGACCGGCGGCACGGCGAGGTAGAGCCAGCGGCCGTCGTAGTCGGCATAGAGGTCGCGCCCGCTGCAGGAGGCGAGCGCCGTGAGCCCGGCGTCGAGCGTGCCGTCAATGACGTGCGGCGGCGCCGGCGCGCCCGAGACCGCCACGTGCCAGTCGGCGCCCCCGTTGTTGTCCCAGGTCCCCGCGCCGTTGTTGAAGACGAAGTCCACCGAGGTCGCGGTGGCGGGGATCGAGTAGGTGTAGTCCCACTTCGCGGTCGCCGGGTTCCAGGTCATCGCCGGATCGGGGTCGAGGATGTTCGTCCAGCCCGAATGTCCGATGTGGATGTAGACCGGGCTGGTGCCGTCGGGAAGCGTCCCCGGCACGGCGTCGTAGTGGATGGTGAGCGTGTTGCCGGCCACCGGGTCCGCGGGCTCCCAGCTCACGGCCGGGCCACCGCCGACGCCGCCCGAGCCGTTGCCGACCCACACGTGCTGGAGCGGGCTCTTCCTCACGTTCGCGTGGCCGTCGGTGGCCTCGACGTAGTAGTCCACCAGCACGTTCGCGAGCCCGCTGACGTGCACCCAGTACTCGTCGGCGATGTGCGTGGGCAGCACGGAGAAGTTGATGTTGGGATCGTTGAAGAAGTTCCCGGTGGGGAAGGGCCGGCGCGTCATGGCGGACACCAGCCACGGGCCCACGCCCGCGCCGCCCGCGTAGGTGAGGTTCGCGGCGACCGGCTGCCGGTGCAGGGTGTCGCCGCTCAGCCGGCAGAAGAAACGCACCGTGTCCACGCCGCTCACGTCGTGCACGAAGGTCCAGACGTAGAAGTCCTGGGTCATGGTGGCGCCGGCGCCGCCCGGGTAGTGCCAGAGCGAGCCGCCGCCCCTGCCGCCCGGATTCCACGGCAGCCGCTGCGGCAGCCAGATGGTGGGAGCGGTGAGGTCGGTGCCGCCCGCCAGCACCGGGTCGGCGTAGAGCGCGGCGTCGTTCGCGGCCAGCGTGGCCTTGACCTCCATGTCGAGCGCGGTGCCGTAGTACATGTACCCGCTCTCGTGGCCCACCAGCAGGTGGTGCCAGGCCTTCTCGACCGCGGTGGTGCCGGGCTGGGTCGGGTCCACGACGCGGCTCATCACCGGGGCGCCCGCGATCTGCTCGGCGGTGAGCACGCGGTTGGTGGCGGCGGTCAGCACCGCCCAGTTGCGCTCGTCCTCGGCCCAGCCGCCCGGGATGTCGAACTGGCCGGAGGCGTTCACCAGCGGCCAGTTCCAGTTGATGAACTGCGGCGAGCCGAAGTCGCCGTCCGCGTTGACCCAGCCGCCGTCCTCGACGTGCACGAGGTCGTCGGAGGCGACCGGGTGGTCGGCCAGGTACTCCTCGACGGTGGTCGGCTCGTAGCCCCTGGCCGCGGCGGCGTGGGAGAACTGGGTGACGTTCTCGTTGTAGTAGCTGTAGCCGCCGGCCCAGGCGTTGTCGCCGTCGTGCGCGAACAGCACCAGCATCGGCCTGGCCGGGTCGTTGCGCGACGCGATGGCGTCGAGCTCGCCGGTGCCGTAGCTGCCGTACCCCTCGTTCCACGACATGCCGTCGGCTGCCGGCACCACGACGAGGCTCGCGGCCACGCCGGTGGCGGGGTCCACGTACTGCGCGCGGTGGGGTCGCAGCCCGTACGGCGCCGGCACCTTGGTGGTCACGCCGCGGCTGATGGACTGCGCGTAGAAATACGCCTGTGCCGGGTTCGACTGGTCGGCGGGGTTGGGTGGGTCGCAGTTGTCCTGGTTCGCGTTGTAAGGGTAGTCGGCGCAGGCGCGCGCGATGTGGATGTCGGGCACGATCGTCCACTGGATCCCCTCGGCGGCGAGTGCCGGGATCAGGCGCTCGCTGAAGCACATCTCGGCGGGGAAGAAGCCGTTCGAGAGCGTGGAGCTGCCCCAGGCGCCGGGCATGATGGCCTTCTGCGCCTGGATCATGCGGCGGAAGACCGCGTCGTCCACCAGCGGGTTGATCGGGTGATGGAAGCTCACGATCACCGGGTCGAGCCGGCGGCGCCCGCCCGAGGTGGTCCAGCCCATGGCGTCGCGGCAGGGCTGGTACCAGTTCGCCGCGTAGCGCCCGCCGTTCCAGCCGGCGTTGCCCAGGCTCGAGACGTTCTGGATCAGCGAGCCCGCGAAGGAGACCTGCGCCCCCGCGTCGGGCAGGTCCCACAGCATCCCGAGCGCGGTCCTGGGGTAGTCCTGGTAGTCGTGCACGCGGTCGTCGGAGTTGAAGACCGTGAACACGTCGCTCTGGCTGTGGCCGAGGGTGATGGTCTCGTACGCGGTCTCGTACGGGACCCCGTACCAGGCGCTCCGGTCGGGCCAGTAGATGGGCTGGTGCATGTGCCAGAGGTACGAGGTGTGGATGGGTGCGGCAGCGGCCGGCGGGGTCGCGCAGGCCGCGCCCATGACGATCAGGAGCGCGACCGCCGGGGCCGCGTCGATCCGGTGCAGGGTGCAGCACGAGCGGGCTTTCATGCCTGAGAGATTACCCGGCGGCGGGCATTCGACGCCCGTGGACGCTCGGACCAGCGCCCTCCCCGTTCTTTCACCTTGGCTGCTGCACGAATGTGCAGTATGGTTCCCGCGGTGCCGTACCCGACATGTTCGAATCGTTCAACGACCCGGTGGACGTGCTCACCGTGTTCGTGGATGGCAAGCTCAGGCCGCTGCGCTTCCGCTGGCAGGGCCGGGTGGTGAAGGTGAGGTCCGTGAGCGGCGAGTGGGTGCGCCGCGAGGGCCAGGCGCTGCTCCGTCATTACGCGGTGACCGGGCCGGGCGGGGACACCTACGAGCTGTGCTTCGATCCGCGCGGACCGCGCTGGATCCTGAGCCGTGCCTGGACCGGCGGCGCGTAGGGGACAGCGCGCTCGTGGATCCACAGCGAGCGGACGGCGCCGGATTCCCGGCCGTGCCTGGACCGGCGGCGCGTAAGGAGTGGGTCGCCGCTGGAGCCTGATCGAGCGGGGAGGGGCGCAAGATGGCGATGTTCCTGCTCGTGGACATGGACGCCTTCTTCGCGTCGGTGGAGCAGCTCCATCATCCCCACCTGCGCGGGCGCCCGGTCATCGTGTGCGGCGACCCGGCGCGCCGCGGCGTGGTCACCGCGGCCTCCTACGAGGCGCGTCCCTCGGGCGTGCGGGCCGGCATGCCGCTCGCCGAGGCACGCCGGCTCTGCCCCGACGCCGCCTACGTCGAGGGCAATCCTGAGAAGTACGTCGCGCTCTCGCTCAGGCTGCTCGAGCTCTACCTGACGCTCACGCCCGACGTGGAGCCGTTCAGCGTGGACGAGGCGTTCGTGGGGCTCGACCCGCGAATCGTCTCGCTCGACCAGGCGGCGGGCCAGGCCCGGGATCTCCAGCGCGAGATCGAGGAGCGCTTCCATCTCACCGCCTCGATCGGCGTGGGGCCCAACAAGCTGGTCGCCAAGATGGCCTCGGGGCTCGAGAAGCCGCGCGGGCTGACCGCGCTCGACGAGGCCGGGTTCTGCCGGGTGTTCTGGCCGCGCGACGTGCAGGAGTTGTGGGGCGTGGGGCCGAAGCTCGCCGCTCGCCTGCGGGCGCTCGGGCTGAAGAGCGTCGGCGCGCTGGCGCACGCACCGGAACACGTTCTCAAGGGCGCCTTCGGCATCATCGGCCCGCAGCTGCGAGAGGCCGCGTGCGGACGCGACGACACCCCGCTCGTCCCCTACCACCAGGGCGTCGAGCCCAAATCCATGGGCCACGAGGTGACGCTGCCCGAGGACTGCGACGAGCCGGCGTTCCTCGAGGGCACGCTGCTGCGGCTGGCGGACCAGGTGGCTCGGCGGCTGCGCCGGGAAGGCTACGTGGGGCGGACCGTGGTCCTGAAGCTCAGGAACCACCGCTTCGAGACCGTCACGCGCCAGCGCGCGCTCGCCGCCCACACCGCCGACCACCGCGCGATCTTCGAGGCGACGCGCGCGCTGTGGCGCGAGCACTGGAAGGGCGGGCCGCTGCGGCTGGTCGGCGTCTGCATGGCCTCGCTCGAGCGGAGTTCGGGGAGCGCCCAGGCCGAGCTGTTCGAGAGCGATCGCCGCGAAGGGAAGCTGGTCGAGGCGCTCGACCTGCTGCGCGACCGGCTCGGCGATTCGTCCGTCGTGCCCGCCGGCTCGCTCGCGCAGCGCCGCGAGCCCAGGCACGTCCCGTTCGGCGCGTTCCCGGCGCGCGCGCGCCCCCGTCCGCCCAGGAAGGGGAAGCGCGACCCGTGAGATACCGTCACGTCCGTCAAGGGCTTTTTTCATGCGGGCACCTCTGCGGCTGCGAGCATCGGCACGAAGGGCTT
>JACRPT010000163.1 GCA_016223045.1 Candidatus Eiseniibacteriota bacterium | reverse complement strand
TCGAGCCCTGAGCATCGGGCGAGGGCGCCACTCTCACAGACGAGGACGAAGCCTCAAGCACGCCACGGCGACCCTCTCCCGAGATCCGTCTGCTCAGCCTCCGACCGGGAGGCTTGCATGAGTGGACATCATACAAGCACCGTGCTGGTGGTGGACGACCTGGCGACCGAGCGCCGCCTGCTCTACCACGCGCTCAAGAGCGACCACCGCGTGCTGGAGGCCGGCGACGGTGCGGCGGCGCTGGCGCAGCTGGAGAGCGAGCCGGTGGACCTGGTGCTGCTCGACCTCCACCTGCCGCCGCATCCCGAGAGCGCCGCGGAGGGCGTGCGCATCCTGCAGGAGGTCCGCCGCCTGCGGGCGCACTGCCCGGTCGTCATCGTCACCGGCGACCAGGATCGCGGCGTCGCGCTCGACATGGTGCGGCGCGGGGTCGCGGACCTCCTCCTGAAGCCCATCGAGGCGGAGGTGCTGCGGACCGTGATCGCGCGGGCGCTCGAGCGGGCCGCGCTCGAGCGCGAGCTCCACGAGGCGCGCGAGCGCGCGGCGGAGCGGGCCACGTTCGGCGGGCTGATCGGCCGCAGCCGCGCGGCGCGCGAGCTGTTCGCGCGTCTCGAGCGGCTCGCACGCGCGCCCACGACGGTGCTGCTGCAGGGCGAGAGCGGGACCGGGAAGAGCGCGGTGGCGCGCGCGCTCCACATCGAGGGACCGCGTGCCGTGAAGCCGTTCGTGGTGCTCGACGGCGCCACCATCCCCGAGACGCTCATCGAGAACGAGCTGTTCGGCCACGCGCGCGGCGCCTACACCGGGGCGGAGGCGCCGCGCACCGGGCGCATCGAGATGGCCGACGGCGGCACGCTGTTCCGCGACGAGATCGGGAATCTGAGCGCGGCCGCCCAGGCCAAGCTGCTGCTGTTCCTCGACGAGCGCGCCTTCACGCCGGTCGGCTCGAACCAGCCGGTCCGCGTGGACGTGCGGCTGGTCGCGGCGTCGAACCGCGACCTCGCGGAGCTGGTGCGCGAGGGCCGTTTCCGCGCGGACCTGCTGTTCCGCGTCCAGGTGACGACGGTCACGCTGCCGCCGCTGCGCGAGCGCCGCGAGGACATCGCACCGCTCGCCGAGCACTTCATCGCCACGCTCGGCACGGAGTTCGGGCGGCCGGGCGCGCGGCTCACGCCCGCGGCGGTCTCCCTGCTCGAGGACTTTCCCTGGCCCGGTAACGTGCGCCAGCTCCGGCACGTGCTCGAGAGTTCGCTGGCGCTTGCCGACGGGGACGTCTTGGACGCGGCAGACCTGGCGCTGCCGGTGGTCCCGTCCCCGGGCGCCGAGCCGGCCGTTACGGTCCCGCCGGCCGCAGCGGACCCGTCCGCCGGCGCTCGGGGGCAGGGGACTTTCGGCGGCCGGGTCGCGGAATTCGAGCGCCGCTTGCTGGTCGAGGCGCTCGAGAGGACCCGCGGCAACAAGGCCGCGGCCGGCCGCCTGCTGGGGCTCGACGAGAACCAGATCCGCTACCTCTGCCGCAAGCACGGCGTCGGCTGAAGCTTCGGCACGGCGCTCCACGTCCCGCTGCGCCCGCCTGCCACCCGCCGCCGCCGCGCAGTCCTGACGTCGCGCCCGCGCCCGGACCGGTGACGCCGCTGCGGCACGCGCTCCCAGTATGTCCGCCCGGCCGGGCCGGCGTCATCGTGGCCCGCGTCCGTGAACTCTTCACGGAACCCGTGAATCCTCTCCGGGTCCACCCCGGCGCGCGCCGCCGCGAGCCTCGCGTCCGCGACCGCACCGCGCGCGGATTCGCTTGAGCCCCGGGCGATTCGTCCGCAGCCGACACCCTGCGCCCCGCTGGCACAGTCGGTGCTCGACCGGCGAGGCGCCATGCCGACCCTCGTCACCCGCACCATCCTCGCCGTCGAGGACCAGCCGGCCGCCCGGCGGCTGATCTACCACGCCCTCAAGGGCAGCTTCCGCCTGCTCGAGGCGGGCGACGCCGGTTCGGCGATCGCCCTGCTCGAGCGCGAGCCGGTGGACCTGGTGCTGCTGGACCTGCACCTGCCGCCCGACCTCGATTCGCCGCAGCAGGGCCTCGAGGTGGAGCGCCGGGTGCGCGCCCTGCCGCGCGAGGTGCCGCTCGTCGTGATGAGCGCCAACGAGGACCCGGCACTGCGCGAAACGCTGCTCGCGCGCGGCGCCCGGGCCTTCCTCCGGAAACCCGTGGATCCCGACCGACTGCTGGAGGTCGTTCAGCGACTGCTCGCGACGTGAGTCGCGATGCCCGCGGGCGGCGCCGCGCCGATCGCATTCGGCGGGCGCGCCGCCCGTGAGAAAGGTGATGAGCCGTGGCCAACCGCGTGATGCCCCGCCCCTGCGACCGGAAGCTCCTGGCCGCGGTCCCCTTCTCCTGCACGAGACTCGGGCGTGCCGCCCTGATGGCGCTGGCGCTGGCCGCCTGCGCCGTGCTGCCCGCCGCGGCGCGGGGAGCCGACGGGCCGGTCGTGCGCTCGGATGAGCAGGTTCCGGGCTTCCCCGGGCTCCGCCACATCACCGTCGAGGTTGCGGGCGCCCTGCCGTCCGACTCGCTTCTGCCCGATTCCCTCCTCCGCGCGCCCGCCGCTCCCGGACCGGCGACCACGGTGGTGGGCTCGTCCGCGATCCTCCGTCCGGGCGCGACCCCCACCGCCACCACCGTGACCCCGAGCTGCGCGGAGCCCGACACCGACGACACGACGCCGGTTCTCGCCGGGAACGTGCTGGTCGTGAACATCTTCGTGAAGGATCCGTCCAGCAACTGGGACGGCGCGTACGTGAGCCGGTCCTCGGCCGCCATCCGCAACATCGACGGCACGAACTTCATCCACGACCGCGCTTCGGGGATCACGTCGCTGCACTTCAACCAGTACTCGCACGCGAAGGACTGGTTCACGACCGAGTACGTGTGGCTGCAGCAGAACGTCACTATCGGCATCAACGCCGCCGGTGGCATGGACGCGTACACCAACGACGGCTGGGCCCAGGAGGCCGCCAAGCAGGTGGCCATCGCCTGGGGCGTCACCGATGCCGACCGGGACTCGAACTACACCGACGACATCGCGAAATCGCTTTACACGTACAGCTTCGGCGGCGACGCAGGCCCCTGGCACAGCGTCGTGCTCGTCTTCCACGTGCAGAAGGACGGCATGTCGTTCGCTCATAAGAGCGAGAACGGAGAGGGCTCCTACTGCATCGTCTTCAACACGAACTACAGCCTCCCCATTCGCGCGACCACGCACGCGCACGAGATGCTGCACCTGTTCGGCACCGTGGACGAGTACAACGTGAACATCGACGTCGCGGGCCACGGGTGGCAGATCTCGCCAACCGGGTGCGCGAGCAGCGGCGATTGCACCAAGGACTACACGAATCCCTGGCTGGGGGGCGCCCTCGACATCGAGAACGGCAACTGCCAGCTGTGCGGCGCCGCGATCTTCGGCTCCTGCATCATGCGCCTGCCATCCTTCCTGCCGCCGCTCGCGACGGTCATGTTCTGCCCCTGGACGCTGCAGCAGCTCGGATGGACCGACCACGACGCGAACGGCTACGCCGACTGGGAGGACGCTCCGGCCTGCGCGCGCTACCTCACGCCGTTCCCGCCCACGCTCACGCGCGACGCCACGATCCTGTGCCGGGCGATCGCCGTCCACGGCAGGCGCGACATCAAAGGATTCGAGTACCAGGTGAACGCCGGGGCGTGGACCGGGTCCACGCCGCTGGACGGGGCCTGGGACGAGCGCCGCGAGCATTTCCAGTTCGTGCCGCTGCTCTCCGAGGGCAGCAACACCATCGTCATCCGCGCCCGGGCGGCGCTGGGTTCGAGCGGCCTCGGCCCGTGGACGCCGTGTCCGGAGACCCTCGTCATCGTCCGCGACACCCAGGCACCGGCGATCGCCGGCCTCAGGAGCTCGTCGCATACGGCCGACGCGTGCAGCAAGACGTCCAGGATCGTCCTGTCGTGGGACGAGGCGAGCGATCCCAGCGGCGTGGCGGGCTACAGCTACTCCTTTGACCAGAGCGCCGCCACCTCCCCCGATGGGGTGACGGAGGCGCCGCAGGGCACCACCAGCCGGGCCGATACCGCGACCGGCGACGGCGACTGGTACTTCCACATCCGCGTGGTGGACAAGCTCGGGAACGCCGGGCCGGTCTCCCACTTCCACTTCGTGCGCGACACCACGCCGCCCGACGCCCCGGTGGTGACGAGCACCACGCATCCCAGTCCGGACACGCCCGTGGACACCTCGACCGCCGTATTCGCGTGGACCCCGTTGAGCGGAGGCGTGTGCGGCGCCGTCCGCTACACCTGGGCCTTCGACCAGGACTCGACCGGGGCAGCGTCGCAGAACGACGCCGACCTGAGCACCGCGACCGGGGTCACGGAGAGCATCCCGCTGCTGGAGGATGGGCCCTGGTACCTGCACGTGCGCGCCAGGGACGGCATCGGGAACTGGGGCGCCACCGGCACACGGAAGATCACGGTGGCGCGCCGCGGGCCGGCGGCGCCGGTGGTGAGCAGTGCTTCGCATCCCGATCCCTCGAAGTGGTATGCGGCCGCCGATCTCCAGCTCGCGTGGACGCTCAACGACGCGACCGTCACGGGCTACAGCTACGCCTTCGGGCCCTACGCCAACCAGGATGCCGGGCGGCTCGACCGGGGGTCGGGCACGGTGCTCCCCGACGGGCTGTTCGACAACAACGTGAGCGGCGTCCACTACTTCAACATCCGCGCGAAGAACACGAACTTGGTGTGGGGCGATCAGGCCCAGTTCCGCGTCCAGGAGGACGTGGATGCCCCCACCGATCCCTTCAACCTCAAGTCGCCGACGCACAACCTCGCGATCGGGCACATCAACTGCCAGCAGTCCCCCAACAACGTCGTGGCCGTGACCTGGAACACCGACGACTCCCAGGGCGGGGTGTACCTGCCCTCGACCGATGACCACTCGGGGCTGGCCGGCTACTCGGTCGTCTGGGACCACGCCTCCGCCACCGTGCCCGACTCGATCGTGGAGGTCGGAGCCGCGGTCAACTCCGCGCAGAGCGCGGCGCTCGCGAACGGGAACGACTGGTACTTCCACGTCCGCGCCGTGGACCGCGCCGCCGACATCCCCAACGCCACGGGCGCCGTCCACATCGGACCCTTCTACATCGACGTGAGCCCGCCGGCCGAGCCGGCCGGGTTCTGGGCCACCGCGGGCAGCGGCTACGTCTACCTGAGCTGGACCGCCAACGGCGAGGCCGACCTCGCCGGCTACCGGCTCGAGCGCGGGCCCGCCAGCACCGGCCCGTGGGCCGTCATCGCCAGCCCGACCAAGCTGGACAGCAGCTACACCGACCAGGACGTGCAGAACGGCGAGACCTACTGGTACAGGCTGAAGGCGAAGGACGCCTGCCAGTACAGCACTGCGGCGGGGCCGCGCCGCGCCGACCCCGAGTACGTCTCGGCCGGCCTCGGCACGCGCTTCACGCTCGCGACCCTGGTGGACAGCTCCAAGGGCGGCATCCGCTCGCTGGGAGGCGGCGGGTACTCCATGCACGGCACCGTCACGATCGTCTCGGGCGACACGCTCGTGATCGAGGGGGCAAAGAAGCTGAGTTCGGCAGACATCACCGGCACGAAGACCCTGCTGGTGCGCGGGGTGCTCCAGGCGCGCTGGCTGGCGGGGCAGGGGAGCCCGCAGTTCCACGGCAACGGGCCCGACAACGCGTGGGGTGGCATCCGGCTCGAGAACCCGGGCGGCGCATCGTTGATCGACTCGATCTTCGTGACCGGCGCCACGACCGGCATCGAGTGGGTCGGCGGGAGCCCGGTGGTCAAGCACACGATGGTGATCAACAGCCGCGGGGACGGTATCCGCACCGTGACCGGAGCGGGCGCGCCCGTCGCGCTCGACTCGAACTGGGTGTGGTTCAACGCGGGCTCCGGGATCGTGGCGCTCGCGGACAGCGCGGGCCAGGTCACCATCCGGGGCAACCAGGTCCCCTTCAACGGCGGCGACGGCATCTCGTACTCGCTGCTTGGGCCGTTCTCGCTGGGGAACGTGACGCTGGCCTGGAATGTCTGCCGGGAAAACGGGGGAGCGGGGATCGCCTGCGGTCGGGGCGGCCAGAACACGCTCATCACCGGGAACCTGACCACCGAGAACCTGCACGGCATCGTGCTCGACAGCTACGGCTGGAACCAGAACCGGCCGCAGATCCAGAACAACACCGTGCTCCGGAACCGGGTGAGCGGGATCCGGGCCGCGAACGGGGCGCAGCCGAACATCCTCTCCAACCAGATCTACCTCAACGTCGAGCACGGCATCCACGCGGTGAACAACGCTGCCCCGAGGATCCTCGGCAACACCATCACCCAGAGCCGCTACGGCGTGCGCGCGGACTCCAACGCCGCGCCGGTGCTGGACGCCAACGGCGCGCCCGGCAACAACCAGCTCCACGACCACAGCGTCTTCGACGTCGCCAACTACACGGCGAACGCCATCGCCGCGACCGGCAACTTCTGGGGCCGCGCCACGACCGCGGAGATGAACCTGAAGGGCGTGAACGGGAACATCTCGACCATCTGGGATGGCCGCGACGATCCGCAACGCGGCGTGGTGAACTTCGCGGGCTGGCAGAATCCGCTGAACATGCCGCCGGCCCTGGCGACCGGTGCGCCCTCGCAGGCGGGGCCGGTGAACGACACGCTCTCGTTCACCTGGACGGCGATGGACCCCGATGCCGGCGACAACCCGCAGCTCATGTTCTACTACGACACCGACCAGGACGCCCGCGGCGGGACGCCCATCGCGCTGGCGAGCAACCTGAAGATGACCGACCCGCCGGAATTCTCCTGGGACGTGAGCGGCGTGCCGTCCGGCCGGTACTACATCTACGGCGTCGCCGACGACGGCAAGGACAGCACCACGTCGGTCTCGCCCTCCGCGGTGCGGGTCGCGCACCCGGAGGTCCACCTGCGGCCGGACAGCCTCGTGGTTCAGCTCCCGCCCGACAGCTCGCGCACCGATACGCTGTGGGTGAGCGACCGTGACAGCCTCGCGCTGCACTTCTCGATTACCGAAGCACCCGCGGCCGGCTGGCTCACGGCCGGGACCGACACCGGCACGGTGGCCCCGTTCGACAGCGTGGCGGTGCCGGTCGTCTGGAACACGGCCGGGCTGGCGGCCGACGTCTACACCACGCGCCTGCAGATCGTCTCGGACGACCCGGACGCGGACACCGTGCATGTCGGCGTGCGGCTGCTGGTGGCGGCCGCGAACGTGGCGCTCTCCGAGCTCGCGCATGGTTTCGGCGACCTGTCGCCGGGCGACACGTCGAGCTTCGACTTGCGGGTAAGCAACACCGGCACCGCGGACCTGCGGATCTCCTCGGTGACCCTGGCGGACAGCGGGTTCGGCTTCAGCAGCCCCTCGCTCCCGGACACGCTGCCGCCGGGCGCCGAGCACACGCTGACGGTGTGGTTCACGCCGCGGGCGCCCGCCAGCTACACGGGCGCGCTCCACCTCGTGAGCAACGACCCCGATACCGGCACGGTGGTCGTGAGTCTCTCCGGTCGCGGCCTCGCGCCGGTCGCCTCGGTGAGTGGCTCCGCGCTGGACTTCGGTTTCGTCCCGATCGGTTCGATGGCGGAGCGCACGGTCACGGTGTACGACCGCGGCAACGACTCGCTCGACGTGCTGCACGGCTGGACCTCGACGCCGGTGTTCGTGATGGCGGGTCCGCAGCTCGCGCGGCGGCTCTTGCCGGGCGACAGCGTGGCGCTCCAGCTGCGCTACATCCCGGCCGCTCCCGACTCCTCCCGCGACACGCTGCGCATCGGCACGTCGGACCCGGAGCGGCCCGAGTTCCTGGTGACCCTGACCGGGACCGGCGGGGAGCCGCACCTGGCGGTGTCCGCCGCCACGCTGGACTTCGGCAGCGCGGGCCTCCGGGAGGCGCCGCAGCGCAGTCTCCGCGTGCGGAACACCGGCACCGCGCCCCTGTCGCTGCTCGCAGCCGCGTCCAGCGACAGCGCCTGGCGCGTGGTGACACCCACGCTGCCGGCGCCGATCGCCGCGGGCGACTCCATCTCGATGCTGGTCGAGTTCCGTCCGCTCGCCGCGGGGGCCGATACCGCCACGCTGTGGCTCGGAGGCGACGACCCGGGGAGCGGACAGCTCCCGGTCGGGCTGCGCGGCACCGGGCTGGCTCCGGCGGCGTGCATGCCCGACACGCTCGACTTCGGCGACGTCCATGTGAGCGCGGCCCTCATCCGCAGCGTCGCGATCGCGAGCTGCGGGACCGACTCGCTCGTGGTGCGCGGGCTGTCGCTGGCCTCGGGCGCCGCCGACATGGCGCTCGTGAGCCCGCCGGCGCTGCCGGCACGCGTGGCGGCGGGGGAGACGTTGCAGGTCGCGATCCGCTTCGACCCCGAGAGCACCGCCGTGTGGCGCGATTCCCTGCGGGTCACGACCGATGACCCGCTGGACTCGCTGCGCGCCGTCGCGCTCGCGGGCAGTGGCGTGCAGCAGCGTGTCGCGGTCACCACGACCAGGGCGGAGTTCGGCTTCGTGCGCGTCGGGCGCTCGGACGGCGTCGCCATCGGTGTGCTCAACGTGGGGAGCTGGCCGCTGGTCGTCTCGTCGCTGACCGGCGCCGCCGCGCCATTTGGCGTGACGCACGCGGCGCTGCCCGACACACTGGCGCCCGGAGCGGTACTGACCGTCTCGGCCAGCTTCAGTCCGGCGACGGCCGACAGCTTCGGCTGCACGCTCGCCATCCGCGCCGACGACCCGCGGGACACGCTGGTCCAGGTCGCGCTGGGCGGCCTGGGCGGGGTCCCGGCGCTGGCGCTGAGCGACAGCGTCCTGACCCGCGTGGTATTCGAGGAGGACAGCCTCACCGACACGACGTGGACCCTCGCGAACGCGGGCAGCGGGCCGGCGCTCGTGACCCTGGCGAGCGACGCGCCCTGGCTGGCGCTGCCCGCCGACTTCTCGTCGGTGCCGCCGGACAGCTTCGCCGCGCCCGTGCTGCGGTTCGGCGCCTTCGGGTTCGGGCGCGGCGTCTACCGCGACACCCTGATGCTCTACAGCGACGTGTCCGGCAAGGACAGCGTGCGCGTGCCGATCACCATGCGGGTGCCGAGCGCCCGCTTCGGCGACCACGCCAACGGCGCGCTCGCGCTCACTGTCACCGACGAGGGCGCCGTGGGATTCGTGGACCTGACGCAGAGCCCGGTGTCCGAGGAGCGCTACGGCAGCGGACTGCTGTTCCCGCGCGGCGGCGGCGCCAACCTGCTCTACCATGGCGGTCTGTGGGTTGGGTCCGACAGCGCGCACGTCTCGGACGACACCTACGACTTTGACTGGCGGGCGCGGTCCGGCGGGCACCTCGCCTTCGCGTCCGGCGAGCCGCTCGTGAGTACTGCGACGTTCGACGACTCGGGGCGCGCGGCGTCGCTCGGCCTGGTGGTGCGGCAGACCTGCACCTCGTACTCCGCCTCGGGGCGCGACGGCTTCGTCATGCTGCGCTACTCGATCCGCAACGCGACGGCGGTGCCGCTCCACGCCCTGTACGCGGCGTACTACCTGGACCTCGACCTGCCGCCGAACCCGCTGCGAAACGTCGGCGCCGCGGACTCGACGCGCGCGATGATCTACCTCTCCGACAGCGCCGGCACGTACGCGCCATGCGCGGGCGTGGCGCTGCTCACCCCGCAGCGCGCACGGGCGCTGCGCATGGTGAACAACGCCGTCTACGTCTATCCGTACGTGAACGTGCGCGACGTGGACAAGTACCCGCTGATGAGCGCGCCGCTCTACGACCTGGCGACGACGTCCAACACCGACTGGTCGCTCCTGGCGAGCGCCGGGCCGTTCGAGCTGGCGGCGGGGGAGAGCCTGGAGGTGGTGTTCGCCGTGCTGGCCGCGGCGAACGTGTCCGATCTGCGGGCGCAGGCCGACATGGCGCGGGGCATCGCGGTGGACGTGCCGCTGCCGCAGCGGCCGCGCGAGCTGGCGCTGGCGCAGAGCCGGCCGAACCCGGCGCGCGGCTCGGCCACCATCGCCTTCACGCTGCCGGAGCGCATGGCGGCCTCGCTGCGCGTGTACGACGTGCAGGGACGGCTGGTGCGCGAGCTGGTGCAGGGCGAGCTGCCGGCGGGCCTGCACACCGCGACGTGGGACGGCCGCTCGTCGGGCGGCGCGCTCGGACCCGGAGTGTTCTTCTACCAGCTTCGCGCCGGTGGCCGGACGCTCAGCCGGAAGCTGGTGCTGATCAGGTAGGCATCCATCCCACGACTTCGGGCCGCCCCCGGGGGCGATGCGGCGGCACGCGGGTCGCCCCCCCCGCGCGCGGCCCGCAGCGCGGGCGATGTGGCCGTCCGGTGCCCGGCGGCCGGCCGCGGGGCCGCCGGGTCGGGCGTCAACCCCGCGGTCCGGCCTGCCGATAACCCCGCGGGAACCCCGGGGCGGGCGCGGCGCATCAGGATTGACGCACCCCGGAGCCCATGCTACGGTCCTCACGCAGTCAGGGACAGGGGAGCGCCGCGAGGCTGGAGGCCGAGCCACGAGACGAACCAGGCCACTGGACCCGAGAAGGTTGATCGAGACGCGCAGCGTCATCCCGCCCGTCCCTCATGCTCTTGACCTGGCCCGCCCCCGGGCCGTCGCGGTCAGGAGTTTTGCGTTTCCACCGCCCGCGAGGTCCATACGGTGATCGCCCGCAAGTTCCCCATCGAGCATCTCGACCCGATCACGCTGCTGGGACACAACGATTCCAACCTGCGCCACATCGAGCGGGCGCTGCCGGTCAAGATCACGCTGCGCGAAGGCACCATCACGGTCTCGGGTGAAGACGCGGCCGTGACCTCGGCTTCGCGCGCGCTCAAGGAGCTGGTGGATCTCGCCGAGCGCGGCAAGATCGTCGAGGAGGCGGACGTGGCCACGGCCCTCGGGGCGGCGAAGAAGAACGGCAACGGCTCGCGGCTCGCCGACGCGTACGAAGGCGCGCCGGGCTACGCGTTCGACCGCCACGCGGTGCGCGCGCGCACGCCGACGCAGGCCGAGTACATGAAGGCGCTCGAGGAGCACGACGTCGTGTTCGGGATCGGGCCGGCCGGCACGGGCAAGACCTACCTGGCGGTGGCCGCCGCGGTGAACGCGCTCCGCCACAAGAAGGTGGACCGCATCATCCTGGTGCGCCCGGCGGTCGAGGCCGGCGAGAACCTGGGCTTCCTGCCCGGCGACATGCAGGAGAAGGTGGATCCCTATCTGCGCCCGATGTACGACGCGCTCGCCGACATGATGTCGTACGACAAGATGCGCCGCTACATCGAGCTCGGCGTCATCGAGATCGCGCCGCTCGCGTTCATGCGCGGCCGCACGCTCCACAACTCGTTCGTGATCCTGGACGAGGCGCAGAACACCACGGTGCGCCAGATGAAGATGTTCCTCACCCGGATGGGCGTGAACTCGCGCGCGGTGATCACCGGCGACGTCACCCAGATCGACCTCAAGGACCCGGAGAGCTCGGGGCTGGTGCGCATCCAGCACATCCTCTCGGGTGTCGCCGACATCCGGTTCATCTACTTCCACCCCGAGGACGTGGTGCGGCACCGCCTGGTGCGCGACATCATCCACGCCTTCGACCAGTACCACGCGCGCGTCAACGGCAGGGCCGAGGACGGGGTGGGCGAGACCCTCGAGCCGGGAGCCGAGGCCGACGCCACGAACGCCCCGGCGGAGGCTGCGGCGCCGCGGGCCGACGCCATGGACGATGCGGCCGGGCGGGGCCCGAGCCTCTAGGCGCGAGCCGCCGCGCCACCACCCGCGCACATGACCGTCCAGGACACCGCGCCGCTGCCCGCGCTGCCCGACCGCGCACGCCCGCTCCGCTGGGGCTTCTTCGCGGTCCGCGCGCTGCTCGTGCTGGTGCTGCTCGCGCTCGCCGCGCTGCTGCCGAGCGGGCGCGGGGCGCCGGACCGGTTCCGCTACCGCGAGGGCGACATCGCGCGCGACCGCGTGGTGGCGCCCTACGACTTCCGCGTCGAGAAGGACGAAGCGACGCTCCACCGCGAGCAGGCGCAGGCCGCCGCGGCGGTGGCGCCGGTGTTCATGGTGGACACCCGCGTCTCCTCGGACATGCTCGGGCGCTTCGCGCTGTTCCAGGAGAAGGCGCTCGCGGTCGTGCTCTCGCCGGCCGTCCGGCCCGGCGACCGCGCCGACCGCGTCCGCGCGCTGGGCGTGCCGCTCAGCGAGGAGAGCGCCGACGCGCTCGCGGCGCCGGGCCGCGCGCGCCGCGCGCTCCGGGAGCTCGGCACCTGGCTCAACGACGTCTACGTGGCCGGCGTGGTGGCCGAGAAGCGCGGCGATGCCCTGCAGGGCTACCGCTCGGTCAACCTGCAGGAAGGCGAGAGCGAGGCGCCGCGGCCGGCCGGCCTGCTCTACGACCGGCGCGAGGCGCTTGCGCTGATCGCCCGGCGCGCCCAGTCGGCGTTCCCCGACGATCCTTCCGGCACGAAGCTCGTCACCGAGCTGGCCGCGCCGTTCGTCCAGCCGAACGTCGTCTTCAACCAGTACGAGACCGCGTGGCGGCGCGTCCAGGCGCAGGGCGTGGTGCCCGCGACGGTGGGCTTCGTCAAGAAGGACGAGCTCATCGTGGACGCGAACCAGAAGATCACGCACGACCAGCTGCTCCGGCTGCGCTCGCTCCACGCGGTCGACGCCGCGCGCCGCGACCAGAGCCAGTACCTCTACCCGCCGCTCGCGCGCATGCTGCTCATGCTGCTGTTCATCGCCGCGTTCGCCTCGTACCTGCGCATGGAGCTGCCCGCGGTCTTCGGCGACAACGCGATGCTCGCGTTGTTCACCCTGCTCACTCTGGTGGTGCTGGGTTTCGCCGAGCTGCTGGTGGGCGTGCTCGGGTTCTCGGAGTTCGCGGTGCCGCTCGCGGTGGCCCCGCTGGTCACCGCGTCGCTGCTCGAGAAGCGGCCCGCGCTGGTGTTCACGCTCATGCTGACCGTGGTGGTGAGCGCGGTGAGCGAGCTGCGCCCGTCGTTCGTGCCGGTCGCGGTGATGGGCGGCGTGACCGCGGTCTACTCGGTGGCGCGGCTGCGCCATCGCTGGCACTTCGCGGTGGCCTCGTTCGTCATCGCGCTGGCGAACCTGTTCGCGATCCTGGCGTGGGACCTGGCGCGCCAGCCGACGGCCGAGCTGCTGGTGCGCGACGCCGCCTGGGGCGCGGTGAACGCCTTCCTCGCCGTGTCGCTGGCGTTCCTGCTGCTGCCGGTGGTCGAGACGCTGTTCCGGCTCACCTCGGACATCACGCTGCTCGAGCTCTCCGACCTGAACCGCAAGCTCCTCAAGCGGCTCCAGATCGCGGCGTCCGGCACCTACCATCACAGCATGGTGGTCGGGAGCCTGGCCGAGGCCGCGGCCGAGGCGATCGGGGCGAACTCGCTGCTCACGCGGGTGTCGGCCTACTACCACGACATCGGCAAGCTGACGATGCCCTGGTACTTCGCGGAGAACGAGCCCGCCTCGTCGCGCAGCCGCCACGACAACCTCGCACCCAGCATGAGCGCGCTGATCGTGAAGCGACACATCAGCGAGGGCCTCGATCTGGCGCGACGCGAGCGGCTGCCGCGCGCGGTGCGCATGGCCATCCCGGAGCACCACGGCACCATGGTGATGGCGTTCTTCTACCACAAGGCGCTGGAGCTGGACCCGGCCGCGCGGCGCGAGGACTTCTCGTACCCCGGTCCCCGGCCACGCTCGCGGGAGACCGCCATCCTGATGCTCGCCGACGGCGTCGAGGGCGCCTCGCGCGCGCTCGCCACACCCACGCCCAGCCGCATCCGTGGACTGGTCACGCGCATCATCGAGGAGCGCGTGCAGCAGGGCCAGCTCGACGACTGCGGCCTCACCCTCCAGGAGCTGGCGAAGGTCCGCGAGGCCTTCATCCCCGTCCTCACCGCCATCTTCCACGTGCGCGCGCCCTATCCCGCGGACCCGACGAAGAAGAAGGCCGATGCCGATCTCCGTCGCGAGTCCCCGTAGGATCCGCGGACTCGCCGCGCCGCTGCGCGCGGTCGTACGCGCCGCGCTGGCGCTCGAAGGCCGCCGCCCCGGCGAGATCGCCATCCTCCTCACCGACGACGCGACCATCCGCGCGCTGAACCGGCGCTGGCGCAAGCTCGACCGCGCGACCGACGTGCTGTCGTTCGTGTACGACGAGGAGGCCTCTTCGCGCACAAGGCCCGGAAAGGCCCCGATAGGGAAGGGAAGCGTCGTGTGGGGTGGTGCGTCCGGGACGGGCACTCGCGGCCGGCGGCGTGAGGCAGGGCTTTTCGCGGCGAAGCGGCGAAAAGAGCCTGCCGCTGCAAGCAGCCGCCGCGGGGGAAGGAGTTCGTCGAGAGCACTGATCAACGGCGACTTGGCGATCTCCATCGACCGCATGGAAGCGCAGACCCGCCGCTTCCGCGTGAGCCGCGGCGAAGAGCTGGCGCGGCTCGTGGTGCACGGCACCCTGCACCTCGCCGGCCTCGACCACCATCGGGAGCCCGAGCGCCGGCACATGCGGGCGCGGGAGCGGCAGGCGCTGCGCGCCGCGCGGCCGCAGGTGCGGGCGCTCGACCGCGCGCTGGCCCGCGGCTGACCGCGACTCCGGCGCGGTCCCGTTTGACCGGTGCGCGCGCATCCGCGCCACCCGGCGGCGACCGCTGAGCGCCCCGCGCGCCGGGTTGACCGGCGCGCGCGCATCGTAGAGTCTCCCGCGCATGACCCCCGCCGCTCCCGATTCGCCGCGGCGCCCCGGCCCGATGGGCCGGCTGCGCGGCTACCTGCTCGCCGGCCTGCTCGCCCTCGGGCCCACCGTGCTCACGCTGTGGGTGCTGTTCATCGTCGTGAACCGGGCCGACGCGCTGCTCGGCCGCTACCTCAAGTTCCAGGCGCTCGGCGGCCAGCGCATCCCCGGGCTCGGCCTCGCCGCCACGTTCGTCCTGCTGGTCGTCGTCGGCTGGATCGTGAGCGCGCTCGGGCGGCGCATCGGCGGGCGCTCGCTGCTCACGATGTGGGAGCACCTCCTGACCCGCATCCCGGGCGTCGGCATCCTGTACGGCTCGACCAAGTCGCTCGGGGAGGCCTTCTTCGCCTCCCGGCACGCAGCCTTCAAACAGGTGGTGCTGGTGCCGTGGCCGCATCCCGGCATCTACCGCGTGGGTTTCGTCGCCGGGCGCGCCACGGAGCAGGTGCGGCGGGCGCTGGGCGGCGAGGTCGAGGTGGTGTTCATCCCGCACACGCCGAACCCGGCGTCGGGCTTCGTGCACTACGTGCCGAAGGCCCAGATCGTCTACCTCGACTGGGACATCGAGGACGGCCTCAAGGTCGTGGTCTCGGGCGGCCTGGTGCAGCCCGGCGATGCCGGTGTTCCGGCGGCCGGACCCGCGGGCGAACGCGCCGCGATCGAAACGAGTCCCTGATGGCCCTGGTCCAGAGCGAGGGCATCGTGCTCAAGACCTACGCGCTCGGCGAAACGAGCCGCATCGCGGTGATCTACACGCGCGAGCACGGGCTCATCAGGCTGGTCGCCAAGGGCTCGCGCAAGACCCCGAGTCGTTTCGGCTTCGCGCTCGAGCCGCTGTCGCGCGCCCGCTTCGTCTACTACCACAAGACCGAGCGCGACCTGCACCTGCTGTCGAAGGCCGACCTGCTGGCCGCGCTCGGCAGCCGGCTCGCCGACCTGCGGCGCCTGTCGCACGCCGAGGCCGCGCTCGAGCTGATCGACCGGCTGGTGTGGGGCGAGGAGCCGCACGCCGAGCTGTTCGACCTGCTGGCGCAGACGCTCGAGGCCACGGTCGCGGCGCCCGAGGCGGCGCTGCCCGCGATCACCATCGCGTTCGAGCTGCAGGTGGCGAGCCTGCTCGGCTACCGCCCGCGGCTCGACGCCTGCGCGCACTGCGGCGCGCCGGTCTCCGCCGAGCGGCTGTTCTCGCCGGCGCGCGGCGGGCTGGTGTGCGACCGCTGCGCCGCCGAGGGCGGCACGGTGAAGCTCTCGGCCGATGCGCTCGCCGGGCTCTCGCTGCTGCTCTCGCGCCCGGTGCGCGAGGCCGGCGACTACGTCGAGGTCCGGCGCGCGGGCGAGATCCTGGGCGTCATCGAGGCGTTCCTGCGCCACCACTTCCAGCGCTTCCAGGGCCTGCGCTCGCTCGAGATGCTGCGCGCGCTGCAGGGTCCCGGGTCGGAGGCCGCCTGATGCCGGCGCTCGAGCCCCGCCGCTCGCTGCAGGAGATGATGCTGGCGCTCGAGACCTACTGGGCCGAGCGCGGCTGCGTCATCCAGCAGCCCTACCCCTCCGAGGTCGGAGCGGGCACCTTCAACCCCGCGACCTTCCTGCGCTCGCTCGGCCCCGAGCCGTGGCGCGTCGGCTACGTCGAGCCCTCGCGCCGCCCCAAGGACGGCCGCTACGGCGAGAACCCGAACCGCTTCCAGCAGTTCTACCAGTACCAGGTGCTGCTGAAGCCGGCGCCGTCCGACGTGGTCGAGCAGTACTTCGATTCGCTGCGCGCGCTCGGCATCGAGCCGCGCGAGCACGACCTGCGGCTGGTCGAGGACGACTGGGAGTCGCCCACGCTGGGCGCCTCGGGCCTCGGCTGGCAGGTCTGGATGGACGGCACCGAGATCTCGCAGTTCACCTACTTCCAGCAGTGCGGCGGGCTCGAGCTGCCGGTGGTGTCGGCCGAGCTGACCTACGGGCTCGACCGCATCGGCATGATGCTCCAGGGCACCGACCGCGTGCAGGACCTGATGTGGGCGCCCGGCATCACCTGGGCCGACCTGTGGCTCCAGAACGAGAAGGAGTACTCGCGCTACAACTTCGAGGAGGCCGACGTGCCGGGCCTCTTCGAGATGTTCAGGCAGTGGGAGAAGGAGGCGCTGCGGCTGCTGGACCTGGGCCTGGTCAATCCCGGCTACGACTGCGTCATCAAGTGCTCGCACCTGTTCAACCTGCTGGACGCGCGCGGCGCCATCTCGGTGAGCGAGCGCGTCGGCTACATCGCGCGCGTGCGGAAGCTGGCGCGCAAGGCGGCGCTGGCGTACGTCAAGCAGCGCGAGGCGCTGGGCTACCCGCTGCTGAAGGACGAGACCGAGCGCGCGAAGTGGGTGAAGCCGGCGGAGGACTCCGAGGGCGGCAAGGCGACCCGTGCGGCGCGGAGGGCGGGCGCGTGAGCCCCGTGGCGAGCAGGCCGTCCTCGCAGCGGGCCGGCGAGCGTTCGTCCCGGCCATGCCTGCCCCGGGCCACCGCGCGGACCCCGGACGCGAGGGCACGCCCGTGAGCCGCACGCTGCTGTTCGAGATCGGCGTCGAGGAGCTGCCGTCCTCGTACATCCCGCCCGCGCTCGAGCAGCTCGAGCGCGGCGCGCGCGCGGGGCTCGGGGACCTGCGCCTGGCGTTCGAGCGGATCGAGACGGCGGGCACGCCGCGGCGCCTCGCGCTCCTGGTCCATGGCCTGGTCGAGCGCCAGACCGACCACGACGAAGAGGCGATGGGCCCGGCGGTGCGCGCGGCGTGGGACGCGGAAGGCAAGCCGACCAAGGCGCTGCTCGGCTTCTGCCAGGGCAAGGGCGCGGACCTGGCCTCGGTGCGCAAGGTGGCCACGCCCAAGGGCGAGTACGTCGCGGTCACCGTGCACCACGCGGGGAAGCCCGCGGCCGAAGTGCTGCCCGCGCTGCTCGCATCGCTCGCCACCGGGCTCTCGTTCCCCAAGACCATGCGCTGGCTCGCCGACGACACGCGCTTCGCCCGGCCGGTACGCTGGCTCACGGCGCTGCTCGACCAGCAGGTGTTGCCGGTGCGCGCGTTCGGGCTCGAGGCGGGGCGCGAGTCGCGCGGGCACCGGTTCCTGGTGCCCGGCGGTGTCATGATCCAGACGGCGCAATACTACTTGGGGACCTTGCGCGGCGCCTTGGTCAGCGTGTCCCCCCGCACGCGATGCGAGACGATTCTCACCCAGATTGAGACGCTCGCCACAGAGCGAGGTGGGCGGGTCGTCCCGGATGAGGAGCTGGTCGAGATCAACAATTTCATGGTCGAGTGGCCGACGGCGTTCGCGGGCCATTTCGACCCGCAATACCTTGACCTCCCGCGGGAGGTCATCGTGACCGCGCTCCGCGAGCATCAGCGCTTCTTCGCAGTCGAGGATGCTCGCGGGCACCTGCTCCCCGCCTTCATCGCGGTGCGCAACGGCGATGCCCGCGGCATCGCGAACGTGGTGAAGGGCAACCAGGACGTGCTGATCGCGCGGCTCGAGGATGCGAAGTTCTACTGGGAGACCGATCTCAAGCACCCGCCGGCGGACCGCGTCGAGCAACTCGCGGGGGTGGTGTGGATGGAGGGACTCGGCTCGCTGCGCGAGAAGGCCGGGCGGCTGTCCGCGCTCGCGGCGTGGCTGGCGCAGCGGCTGGCGCCCGGCGCGGCGGCGGCCGCGGAGCGCGCGGCGCTGCTGTGCAAGACCGACCTGCTCTCCGAGATGATCGGCAGCGGCAAGGAGTACGCGAGCCTCGAGGGCGTGATGGGCGGGCACTACGCGCGGCGCGCGGGCGAGCCCGAGGCGGTGGCCGCGGCGATCGCCGAGCACTACCGCCCGCGCGGCCCCTCCGACGCGCTGCCCGAGACCGATGCCGGCGTGCTCCTCGCGCTCGCCGACAAGCTCGACCACGTGGCCGGCGCGTTCGTGGCGGGCAAGGTGCCGAGCGGGAGCGAGGACCCCTACGGCGTGCGGCGCGCCGGGAACGGCGTGCTGCGCATCCTGCTCGAGCAGGAGCGCCACCTCGACCTGCGCGACGCGACCATGGAGGCCACGCGCCCGTTCTTCGCCGCCGACCCCGAGCTCAAGCAGGCCGAGATCGTGAAACAGCTCGGCGAGTTCTGGCGCGGGCGCGTGGAGGCGGCGCTCGAGGACCGCGGGCTCCGCTACGACGAATGCGAGGCGGCGCTCGAGGCGCGCATCGCCGTGTTCCACGGCGATCCGACCTCCACCGCCGTCGCGACCCGCCGCCCGGGCTGGGTCGCCCCGCACGACGCGCTGCGCCGCGCGCAGGTGTTGAGCGGTTTCCGCACCGACGCGCGCTTCGAGCCGCTGGTCATCCTGTTCAAGCGCGTTGCCAACATCCTGGCGAAGGCCACGGAGACGATCCCGCCGGCGCTCGACCGCGCGCGGCTCGCGGAGAAGGTGGAGAGGGAGCTGGCCGCGGCGCTCGACCAGGCCCGTCAGCGCACCGGGCCGCTGTGGCAGAAGCGCGCCTACGACGAGATCCTGCCCGCCCTGCTCTCGATGGAAGAGGCGATCCACGCCTTCTTCGACGGGGTGATGGTCAACGCCGAGGACATGCCCACGCGCTTGAACCGCCTGCGGCTGCTCACCGAGGTGCGCGAGCTGTTCGTGCGCGGCTGGGACCTCTCGAAGGTCGTGGTCGAGGGCGAGCGCGGGCAGTAGCCGGCGACCGCGGACGCGGAACCGACCGGAGTGTGCGCTGCTCGCCCGCGACCGCGGACGCCGAACCGGCCGGACGGTCACGCCGATCGTCCGGCCCCGCCGTCCGGATGTTGCGCGAAGCCCGGCCTGCGGCTAATGTCCCCGGCGCTCGTATCTGGCGGCCTGTGAGCCGGCCCGGGCACGCCCACCGGCCGCAGGCGCACCCGCTCGTTCCCGGGAGGAACCCATGACGCTCAAGGAGAAGGCCGAGATCGTGGACGCCGACGGCCTGCGACGGATCGTGACGCGCATCGCGCACGAGGTCGTCGAGCGCAACAAGGGCGTCGAGGACCTCGTGCTGGTCGGCATCCGCCGCCGCGGCGTGCCGCTCGCCAAGCGCATGGCCGAGAAGATCCAGGAGTTCGAGGGCAAGTCCCCGAGCGAGGGCAGCCTCGACATCACGCTCTACCGCGACGACCTCTCGACCGTCGCGCACCAGCCGGTCCTGAACGCCAGCGAGATCCCGGTGGACATCAACGGGAAGATCGTGGTGCTGGTGGACGACGTGCTCTACACCGGACGCACCGTGCGCGCCGCCATGGACGCGCTCATAGACTTCGGCCGCCCGCGCTCCATCCAGCTCGCCGTGGTCATTGATCGCGGCCACCGCGAGCTTCCCATCCGCGCCGACTTCGTGGGCAAGAACGTCCCGACCTCGAAGAAGGAGGTCATCGGCGTCAAGCTCACCGAGGTGGACGGCGTGGACAGCGTCGTGATCAAGGAGATCGAGGACTGATCGCGGGCTGACCGAAGCTCCAGCCGGGTCACGGGAGATCCCGGCTCGCGTTCTCACCCGAGGGGGTCATCATGCCCGGTGGTCTTCGTTTCACCCGCGTCGCCGGCCGCCTGCTCCCGCTGATCCTCCTGCTCGCCGTGGTCGCGGGCGCATCGTCCACGCGCGCCGCAGCGGCGACATCCGCGCCCGCCGCCCTTGCGCCCGCCCGCGCCGCGGATGCCCCCATCACCCTCGCCGTGGACGCGCGCGAGGCGCCGCGGAAGCTCCTCCATGCGCGGCTTGTGATCCCGGCGGCGCCGGGTCCGCTCACCCTCTGCTACCCGAAGTGGATCCCGGGCGAGCACGCGCCGACCGGACCGATCGTGAACCTCGCGGGCCCGCGGCTCTCCGCGGGGGGCAGGGCGATCGCCTGGACCCGCGACAGCGTCGAGATGTGGACCTTCCACTGCGTGGTGCCCGAGGGAGCGCGCACGGTGGAGGCGGACCTGGACTTCCTGGGCCCGACCACCGACGAAGGCTACTCGGCCGCCGCGTCGGCGACCGCGAAGCTCGCGCTGATCAGCTGGAACCAGGTGCTGCTCTACCCGGCGGGCCGCGACATGCGCTCGCTCACCTTCGCCGCGAGCCTGACGCTGCCCCAGGGCTGGAAGTTCGCGACCCCGCTGCCGGTGGCGCGGCAGACCGGCGCGGTCGTGGAGTTCGGTCCGGTCACGCTCGAGACCCTGGTGGACTCGCCGGTGATGGCGGGCGAGCACTTCCGCTCGCTGCCGCTTAATCCCGGCGATCCGCGCCCGGTCACGCTCGACATCGCGGCCGACAGCCCGGCCGCGCTCGAGCTCTCGCCCGAGCACGAGGCCGCATGCCGCCGTCTGGTGGCCGAAGCCGGCGCGCTGTTCGGCGCGCGCCACTACCAGCGCTACCACTTCCTGCTGGCGCTGAGCGACCACATCGCGCACTTCGGCCTCGAGCACCACGAGTGCAGCGACGACCAGCTGCCCGAGCGCTCGCTCACCGACGCGACCCTGCGGCTCGATTCGGCCACGCTGCTGCCGCACGAGTACGTGCACTCGTGGAACGGCAAGTACCGCCGCCCCGCGGACCTCGCGACGCCCGATTACCTGCAGCCGATGAAGACCGACCTGCTGTGGGTCTACGAGGGGCTCACGCAGTACCTGGGCCTGCTGCTGACCGCGCGCTCCGGGCTGATCACCTCGGCGCAGTATGCGGACGAGCTGGCGGTGCGCGCGGCCAAGCTCGACCACCGGCCCGGGCGCGCGTGGCGGCCGCTCGTGGACACCGCGGTCGCGGCGCAGATCCTCTACGAAGCGCCGCCCGCGTGGGCTTCCGCCCGGCGCGGTGTGGACTTCTACGACGAGATGCTCCTCATCTGGCTCGAGGCCGACGCCCTCATCCGCCTGTCGAGCGGCGGGCAGCGCACGCTCGATGACTTCTGCCACCGCTTCCTCGGCGGCGCGAGCGGCACGCCCACGGTGGTGCCCTACACGCTCGACGACGTGGTGGCCGCGCTGAATGAGGTGGCGCCCCACGACTGGCGCGGCTTCCTGGCGCAGCGGGTGGAGAAGGTGCAGGAGCGTGCCCCGCTTGGTGGCATCGAGGCGTGCGGCTGGAAGCTGACCTACGCCGATTCCGCGAGCGAGGTGTGGCGCGCCTCCGAGAAGGACGAGAAAGAAGTGGACCTGCGCTGCTCGATCGGCCTGGTGCTCGGCGAGGACGGAGCGATCAAGGACGTGGTGCCCGGCATGACCGCCGCGAAGGCGGGCGTGGGGCCGGGGATGAAGCTGGTGGCCGTGAACGAGCGCCGCTTCTCGCCCGACCTGCTGCGCGAAGTGGTGAAGGGGACGAAGGCGGGCGGCGCGCTCGAACTGCTGGTGGACAACGGCGAGTTCTTCCGCACCTGTCGCCTGAGCTACCGCGACGGCGAGCGCTACCCGCGCCTCGAGCGCGTGGCGGGGAAGCCGGACCTGCTGGCGGAGATCGTGAAGGCGCGGGCGCTTGGGGCAAGGTGAAGATGATCGTACGGGCGTGGCGACGCTGAAGGCGAGGCGAAGGGGCGGTCTGCCAGTGCGCCATCGTCGGTCCACTTCCGGCCGTGCTGCGCCGAAGCGAGTTGTGCTAGTTTCCCACTGGAAGTCGCCCCGCCACTCGAGACCCGCCCCCAATGGTGCAGAGATGACCGGAGCTACCGTGGTCAGGAAAGCCCCCCGCAAACCGAGACTGCGTTCTGTCTCACACGGCTCACTCCCGAAGAGGACGGCGCACACCTATGTGCTTCCTGCAGGGGATCCGCTCGAGGGCTTGGTCCTCGATGCCGCCAGCGTCATGCCTCTCAAGAAGGTGTTCGCGGACGGCGGGCGCGGCGTCTGGCTGTACCAGGGCAACTGCCTCGAAGTCATGGACGCGTTGAGCCAGCGATTCCCCGAAGGCGTGGCGGACATGGTTTTTGCTGACCCTCCCTACTTCCTGTCCAACGGTGGGATTACCTGTCACGCCGGTCGAATCGTCAAAGTCGACAAAGGGGCTTGGGATCGTTCTAGGGGCCCTGAGTTGAATCACGAGTTCAACCGCGCATGGCTTGAGCGGTGCCAGCGCATCCTGAAGCCGAACGGGACCATCTGGGTTTCGGGTACACACCACGTGATCTTCTCCGTCGGCTTTGCCATGCAGCAGCTCGGCATGAAGATCCTGAACGACATCGCCTGGGAGAAACCGAATCCTCCACCCAACCTCTCCTGCCGGTACTTCACGCATGCCACGGAGACGATCATCTGGGCAGCCAAGGGCGAGAAGGCCAAACACGTCTTCAACTATGAGCTCATGCGCGAGATAGCGGGCAACAGGCAGATGAAGTCCGTCTGGAGAATCCTGCCCCCGGAGAACGGCGAGAAGGCCTTCGGCAAACACCCGACGCAGAAGCCCGTCGCGATCGTCGAGAGATGTATCCTCGCGTCTACGCGACCGGGAGATCTTGTTCTCGACCCGTTTCTCGGCGGCGGTACGACGGCGGTGGCGGCCTTGCACGCAGGGCGCAAGTGTGTGGGGATTGAGTTGGAGGAGGAGTACTTGCGAATGTCGAAGAGCCGCATCGTCGCGGAGGGCAAGCAGGTGCGAGCTACGTTGTTCTGAGGCTGCGCGGGATTTGAGCGTCTCGGGCCTTCGCAAGCGAACAGCGCATCGGGAGCCGTGAATGCCGATCTCAACAGATCTCGTTGGACCCCGCGCTGAGGTCCTCGGGCGTGCCAGGGCTCCCGTGGGGATCTCTGCGCGGACCTTCCTGCAGTCGCCACCACTCACGCCCAGAGAAGCGGAGCTCAGCCGCTACTCGGCCAATCCTAGGAACCGCTACGGCGACTGGTACCAGGACTACGTCAAGGAGCAGGTCGACCGGGAGTCCGGGAGGAAGTGTTGGCGTGCCTGCGAGAAGGCCGAGGCGCGGGCGTCGATGGCTGGATATGAGAGTCCTGTCTACGTCAGCAGGAAGATCCCTGATCTCGTGGTTCGGGATCGCGCCAAGGAACGGTACTTGGGTCTGGAACTCAAGTACCTCCGCGGGACTGGATCGCTTGTGAAGCCGAAGGTGCTCATTGACGCGATTGATTTCACCCACCGCCCCATCGACTGCATCTACGTAGTCGATGGCGAAGGCTGGATGGCTGACAAGAACGTGCAGTACCTTGAGCGCTGGTGGCAGTTCACGGACGCGCGGCACTTGGGGAGCACGTTGGACGAGTACTTCTGAGTGAACATGCCTCCGAGAGTCTCGACGGCTTGGGTCAGTTCCAGGAGCCCGCGCCGCGCGAAGCGGTTCAGCAGGACCACGCGCCCGACGGTGGCCGAGCGGCCGGGCGCAGGCGTACCGGGCGTTGCCGTGCGTGCCGCGGGTGACGAGCATGAAGTCTCCGGGATCAGAGGATCGCGTGAACGCACATGAGCGGACCCCATCGGTTCCGCCGGCGATCAGGCCGGTGTTCGATCTGGTCGTGCGCCTGACCGACGCCGTGTGCCGCAGTCACTTGAACGAGGAGTACGCCGAGCTCTCCCAGGAGCTGGCCGCGGTCCTTGCGCGCAAGCGGCCCTCGCCGCTGCTTCAGGGGACGCCGGAGGTCTGGGCGTGCGGCATCACGTACGCGATCGGGGCTGTGAACTTCCTGTTCGATCCGGCGCAGCGTCCTCACCTGGAGGCAAGGGCGCTGTGCAAGGTGTTCGGCGTGAGTGCGAGCAGCGGGTCGCGGAGGTCGGCTCAGATCATGGGTCTCCTCCGCCTCATCCCACTCGATCCGCGCTGGTGTACTCGCAGCAATCTCGCGAACAATCCGCTCGCGTGGATGATCGAAGTGAACGGACTCTTGATGGACGCCCGAATGGCGCCGCGCGAGGTCCAACGAGATGCGTACCGCCGGGGGCTGATCCCGTTCATGCCAGAATGACCACCATGCGAGGTCCGTACCGATGCCCTCGCCCAGGGGATATGGACGCAGTCCGCGAGGCAAGGGTAAGATACGTCCATGAGTCCGACCGTCCTTCGGGAAGGGGCGTACCGATTCTTCTTCTTCTCGCGTGAGGAGCGGCGGGCGCACATCCACGTCAGCCACCCGACCGGAGAGGCGAAGTTCTGGCTGGACCCGGCCATTGAGCCCGCCGCGAACTACGGCTTGACCCCGCAACGGCTGGCGACGGCCTTGCGACTTATCCTGGAGCATGAGGATGAAATCCGCGCCGCGTGGCGACGACACTTCCCAGGTTGAAGTCTCGGGGATCTCCCCGCACGGTGTCTGGCTGTTCCTCGGGGACCGCGAGGTGTTTCTGTCCTTCGACGAGTTCCCCTGGTTCCGCGAGGCGCCGGTGGCGGGGGTTCTTCACGTTGAGCGCCCACGGCCCGATCACCTGTACTGGCCCGATCTGGACATCGATCTCTCTGTCGATTCGCTCTCGAATCCTGAGCGCTACCCCCTGATCAGCAGGGAGCGGCCCGACAGGCGGTTGCAGCGGTCGGCGAGGTCACGGCGCGGGGAGCGAAAGACGACGGCCCGAAAGCCCCGCCGCCGCTGAAGCCGGGCGATGGCGAGGGAAGACGGCTCTCCTCGAACGGGGCTCCTCGAAGGGCAGCTCCTCGAAGGGCGCTGGTCCGCCGCCTGTCTGTCTGCTAGGCTGCTTGGCGTCGGGTTTGGGCTGGTCTCCCGCCTCTCGGTTGGCGGGGCGTTGGCCGCCCTCAGTTCGGACCTCCAGGAGGCCGATAAGGCGCATATGTCTGATTTCCTCTTTGCATCCCCGTCGTTCCTCGTCGGTGTCGGCCGCTCTCTGGACTTGGGCGGGCACTTCGATGGCTACAACGTCTCGCGCACGCCGGAGGAAGCGGACGCCAGAGCTCTTGGTGCCGACTTCCTTTCGGTTGGTCGAGACCTGATCCGCGCCCTGGCTGAGGTCACCGCCAAGGGTGAGTAAGAAGAACCGCCACCGCCCCCAGGTACTGCCTTCGCAGCCGAGTCAGCCGCCGGCTCGGGCCGCGGAGGTCCAGACCGTCCAGTTCGTTCACCACCAGGGGCCGCTCCCGCCGCCCGAACAACTGGAGCACTACAACCGCGTACTGCCCGGGGCCGCCGAGCGGATCTTCACCCTCGCCGAGCGGCAGGCAGAGCATCGTCGCAACCTGGAGAGCACCGTCGTTACCGGGAATCTGCGGGCACAGGCCCGTGGCCAGCTGATGGGCGCCATGATCGTCATGGTCGCGATGGTGATTGGTGGATTCCTGATCCACGAGGGGAGGCCCACCGAGGGATTCGTCTCCATGTTTGTCCCCCTGGCCGCGGTGGCCGGCTTGTTCATCTGGGGGCGCCGGCGGCAAGAAGAGGAGCGGAACCAGAAGCTGAGGGATGTCGCACAGCCGCCGTCGCAGTAGTCCGCCCCGCGTTCACCACCAGTCGCCCCGGTCGGCAGGGGAGACGGCCCTGGCCGCTGCGCCCGTGCCGCCCCTCGCCATCGCGCTTGCCTTCGCGAACGCGCTCCCTTAGAATCCCCCCCGGTTCAAGCACCACCCCATCACCTTTAACGCCGCCCCGAGAGGTGGCCAAGGGGGACCGATGAAGAGGCAGCACGCACCCGCACGCCCAGCGCCCGCAGGCGCCGGGCCTTTTTCGTACCCGGCCGCGCAGGACAAAGGGATGTCACGCGCCACGACGCCCCCTCGCGAGCGCCGCCATCTCCTCGGCCTCGAGGGCATGAGCCGCGAGGAGATCCTCGCGATCCTCGACGCCGCCGAGTGCTGCCGCGCCCGGCTGCGCGCGGGCGGCATGCCGTTCGACGACCTGCGCGGCGTGACGGTGCTGCTCGCCTTCTTCGAGGACTCGACGCGCACGCGCGTCTCCTTCGAGCTGGCCGCGCGGCACCTGGGCGCGACCGTGGCGACGCTGACCACGGCGGGCTCCTCGATCAGCAAGGGCGAGTCGCTCTTCGACACCGTGCAGAACATCGGCGCGATGGGAGTGGACCTGGTGGTGGTGCGGCACTCGGCCTCGGGCGCGCCCGCGTTCCTGGCGCGCCAGCTCGACGTGGGCGTCATCAACGCCGGCGACGGGCGGCACGAGCACCCGACCCAGGGCCTGCTGGATCTCATGACCCTGCGCGACGCGTGGAAGAATCGCTTCGCGGGCCGCCGGCTCGCGCTGGTGGGCGACGTGGCGCACTCGCGCGTGGCGCGCAGCGCGATCTTCGGCCTCACGGCGCTGGGCGCGAGCGTCACGGTGGCGGGCCCGGCGACGCTGATCCCAGCCGGCCTCGAGCGCCTGGGCTGCGCGGTGGCGCCCACGGTCGAGGAAGCGATGGAGGGCGCCGACGCGGTGATGGCGCTGCGGCTGCAGAAGGAGCGCATGGACGGCGGCCTGCTCCCCTCGCTCGGCGAGTTCTCGAAGGTGTGGGGGCTGACGGTGGAGCGGGTGCGGCTGCTCGCTCGCGACGCGGTGGTGCTGCACCCGGGACCGATGAACCGCGGGGTCGAGGTGATGCCCGAGGTGGCCGACGGCGAGCGCTCGGTGATCCTCGACCAGGTCGAGAACGGCGTGGCGCTGCGCTGCGCGGTGCTCGAGCGCTGCGCGGAGGCGGCGCGACGCGCGCCCCCCGCGCCGGTCGCGGGCGCGGGCCTCGGCGCGCCGGGCGGCACCGGTGCGGCGCACGCGAAGGAGACCGTCTGATGCGCCCGATCACGCTCATCCGCAATGCGAAGCACTGGAAGACGGGCGCGCGCGTGGACGTCGGCTTCCGCGACGGCGTGATCGTCGCGGACCTGGCCGAGCGCGAGGCCGGCAGCGTCATCGAGGCCGACGGCCTCACGCTGGCCCCCGGGCTGGTGGACCTGCACGTCCACCTGCGCGAGCCCGGGCAGTCGGTGAAGGAGACCATCGCCACCGGCACGCGCGCGGCGGCGGCGGGCGGCTTCACCGCGGTCTGCTGTATGCCCAACACCATCCCGGTGCTGGACGAGGCGGTGCAGGTCGAGTGGGTGCGCGAGCGCGCCGCCGCCGTGGGCTCGTGCCGCGTGCACCCGATCGGCGCGGTCACCATGGGGCAGCAGGGCGAGCAGCTCGCGCCGGCGATGGCGCTCAAGACCGCGGGCGCGGTGGCGCTCAGCGACGACGGGCACCCGGTGGTCTCGGCGGCGATCATGCGGCGCGCGCTCGAGTACGCGCGCCACGCCAACCTGCCGATCGTGTGCCACGAGGAGGACCCGACGCTCAGGGGCGAGGGCCAGATGAACGAGGGCTTCACCGCCACGCGCCTGGGGCTGCGCGGCATCCCCAACGCGGCCGAGAGCGTGATGGTGCGGCGCGACGTCGAGCTGGCCGAGCTGACCGGCGGGCGCGTGCACCTCGCGCATCTGTCGTGCTTCGAGTCCTTCGAGGCCCTGCGCGATGCGAAACGCCGCCGCCTCGCGGTGACCGGCGAGACCTGCCCGCACTACTGGACCCTGACCGACGAGGCGGTGGGCGACTACGACACCAACGCCCGGATGAACCCGCCGCTGCGCTCGGAGCGCGACCGCGACGCCACGCTGGCGGCGATCGTGGACGGCACAGTGGACTGCCTGGCCACCGACCACGCGCCGCACACCGCGGACGAGAAGCGCCGCCCGTTCGAGGAGGCGCCGTTCGGCATCGTCGGCCTCGAGACCGCGCTCGCGCTGACCATCACCACGCTGGTCAGGCCGGGGCACCTGTCGCTCGCGCGCGCGCTCGAGCTGTGGACCGACGCGCCGCGGCGCGTCTTCGACCTGCCGGCGGTGCGGCTCGAGCCCGGGAACCCGGCAGATCTGGTGCTGCTCGACCCCGAGGCCGAGTGGACGGTGGAGCCCGAGCGCTTCCACTCGAAGGGGCGCAACACCCCGTTCGCGGGATGGAAGCTCCACGGCCGCGTGCTGGCGACGGTGTGCGGCGGGCGCCTGACGCACCGCGACCCGTCGGTAGGCGTGGCGCGCGTGCGGCGGGAGCTGGCGGCCGCCGGAGAGGGGAATTGAAGCGTCCGCCCGCGCTGCTGGCGCTCGAGGACGGACGGGTCTTCGCCGGCGAGTCGTTCGGGGCGCGCGCCGAGACCACCGGCGAGGTGGTGTTCAACACCGCCATGACCGGCTACCAGGAAGTGCTCTCCGACCCGTCCTACTGCGGGCAGATCGTCACCTTCACCTGGCCGCTGCTCGGCAACTACGGCGTGAACCATGAGGACTGGGAGAGCGCCGCCCTGCGCGCGCAGGCCGTGGTGTGCCGCGAAGCGTGCGAGATCCCGAGCAACTGGCGCTCGCGCGGCCGGCTCGAGGACCTGCTCGAAGAGAAGGGCGTGCCCGGCATCGCCGGCGTGGACACCCGCGCGCTGACGCGGCATCTGCGCGACCAAGGCGTGATGCGCGGCTGCCTCTCGGCGGTGGACCTCGATCGTGATTCCCTGGTCGAGAAGGCGCGCCGCAGCCCGAGCATGCTCGGCCTCGCGCTGGCCGACCTCGTCACCTGTGGCGAGCCCTACTGGTGGACCCTGGCCGGGCCGGCCGAGCAGGCGCCGGAGGGCGAGGGCGCGCGGCCGCTGGCGGTGGTGATGGACTACGGCGTCAAGTGGAACATCCTGCGGCGGCTCCACGCCGAGGGGTTCCGCGTGCGGGTGATGCCCGCGCGCACGCCGGCGCGCGAGGTGCTGGCGCTGAAGCCCGACGGCGTGGTGCTCTCGAACGGCCCGGGCGATCCCGAGCCGCTCGACTTCGCGATCCGCCAGGCGCGCGCGCTGGCCGAGCGCGTGCCCACGCTCGGCATCTGCCTCGGCCACCAGCTCCTCGGGCTCGCCTTCGGCGCGCAGACGCGCAAGCTCAAGTTCGGCCATCGTGGCGCCAACCACCCGGTGGTGGACCGGAGGAGCGGCGTGGTCGA
>JACRPT010000161.1 GCA_016223045.1 Candidatus Eiseniibacteriota bacterium | reverse complement strand
GGCAGCGCGGGCGCGCTCGTCACGGGCGCGCTGCACCTCCTGCTCGTGCTTGCGGGCCATCTCCTCCTTGACGGCCGTCTTCTCGTGGGCCAGCTCGGCCTGGACCTTCTGCACGATCTCGGGCGCGAGCGTGCTCATGTGGTTCTTCACGTCCACGCCGAGGCGCTTCACGATCTGGAGGACCGCCTCGCTCGACATGCCGAGGTCCCTCGCCACCTCGTAGACGCGCAGCTTCTTCGCCGCCTTCTCAGCCACGGAGTTCTCCATCGTTCGTGACGGCGCCGGCGGCGGGGCCTGCGGCCGCGCCCGGAGCGGCCGCGTCCGCCGTCTCCGGCGCGGCCTCCATCTCCGGCGTGAATTCCATCTCGGCCGCGGCTGCCTCGGGCGGGACCGGCGGGTGCGCCGCCAGGTACTCCTGCGCCACGGTCAGCAGCTTCTCGGCCGTCTTGTCCCCGATCCCCGGGATCTCGGTGAGCTTCTCGAGCGGCGTGGCGACCAGCTCCTGCACGGTCTCGATGCCCGCGGTGATGAGCTTCTCGGTCGTGGCCTCTCCCAGCTCCAGCCGCTCGACCTCGACGCGGCTCGCCTGCTCCATGTCCTGGCGCCGCTTCTCGTCGGACTTCGAGACCAGGTCGATCTTCCAGCCGGTCAGGCGGGCCGCGAGCCGGGCGTTCTGGCCGCCCTTGCCGATGGCCAGCGAGAGCTGGTCGTCGGCGACCACGACGATCATGCGCTTCTCGGTCTCGACCAGCTTGACGTCCATGACCCGCGCCGGGGACAGCGCGCGCGAGACGAACACGGTCGGATCCTGCGACCAGGGCACGATGTCGATGCGCTCGCCGCCCAGCTCGCGCACGATGCTCTGCACGCGCGACCCCTTGAGGCCCACGCACGAGCCCACCGCGTCCACGCGCGGATCGGTCGAGTAGACCGAGATCTTCGAGCGCGCGCCGGCCTCGCGGGCCACCGCCTTGATCTCGACGATGCCCTCGGCGATCTCCGGCACCTCGCTCTCGAACAACCGGCGCAGGAAGTCGGGGTGGGTCCGCGACAGGATGACCTGGGGTCCCTTCGCCGACTTGTCCACGTTGCACACCACCGCGCGCACGTAGTCGCCCTGCCGATGGTAGGAGCGCGGGATCTGTTCGCGCGCCGGCAGGAAGCCCTCGGAGTGGTCGAGCTTGACGATGACGTTGCCGCGATCCACCTGCTGGACCACGCCGCGGACGAGCATCCCGATCTTGTCGGAATACTCGCGGAAGACGCGGTCGCGCTCGGCCTCGCGCACGCGCTGGATGAGCACCTGCTTCGCGGTCTGGATGGCGTTGCGGCCGAATTCCTGGATCGAGAGCGGGAACACCAGCACGTCGCCGACCTGGGCGTCGGGCCGGGTCGCGCGCGCTTCCTCGACCGTGAGCTGGAGCGCCGGGTCCTCGACGTTCTCGGCCACGGTCTTGCGCAGCGCCACCGAGATCGAGCCGGTCTCGTTCGAGAACTTCACCTCCACGTCGGCCGTGGCGCCGTACTTCTTCCGCACGGCGCTCGCGAACGCCACCTCGAGCGTCTCGATGAGCACGGCCCGGTCCATGCTCTTCTCGCGCGTGATCTGGCTCAGCGCGTCCAGGATTTCGTTGTTCATCGAGACCCTCCCCGTGGATGCGGGGTGTTCGAGGAGGCCCCGCGGGCCTTCCTCGCCTCCCCCCACGGATCGACGATCAGGCGGGCCGCCTTCACCTCGGCCCACTCGAACCAGTGCTCCTCGCCCGCTTCGGTCCTGATCCCGGCGCGTCCGTCCACCGGGCCGAGCAGCGTGCCGTCGTAGTTGCGGCGGCCGTCGCGCGCCTCGTGGGTGGTCAGCGCCACCTTGCTCCCGGCGAAACGCGCCACCGCCTCGAGCGTGCGGATCGGCCGGTCGATCCCGGGCGAGCTCACCTCGAGCCGGTAGCTGCCGGCGATGGTCTGATTCATGTCGAGACAGTCGGCCAGACGCCGGCTGAATATCGCACAGTCCCCGACCGTGACGCCGCCCGGCTTGTCGAGCAGCACCCGGACCACGCGCTGGCGGCCCAGCACCGCGAACTCGACGTCCACCAGCTCGAAGCCCGACTCGTCGGCCAGGGGTACGGCGAGCTGGCGAACCTCTTCTCTGGCTTCCAATTTCGCTCCGGACAGGGACAAAAAACGGAGTGGTCGCGCCTGCCCCACTCCTGGGCGGGCACAATACATAAGGTATCCGCGAAAGGCAAGCCGCAAGTGCCCCGGTGGGCCCGCGGGGGCACCCGGGAGCCGGCCCGGCCGACGCCCGCCGGGGGCGCCCCGGGACCGCGCGGGGCGGAGGAGCGGGGTCGGGCTAAGGCGCTGCGGCCAGAGGGCTGGCGTAGACCAGCCAGGCCGCCACCCGGGCCACCTCGGCCAGGCTCTCGGCCGAGACCTGGTCAGGCCGGTCGCGCCGGGTGTGCCAGGCCGGGAAGTCGAAGTCCACGATGTCCACCGCCGGGATGCCCGCGTCGAGCAGCGGGACATGGTCGTCGGTGAGTTCCCAGCGCGGGTCGGGCCGGAAGTGGCGCGCGCCGGTGGCCCGCGCCCCTTCCAACACCAGCTCCACCAGGTTGGCGGCCCGCCGCGCCGAGTTCACCTCGGGGTGGATCTCGAGGTCGCGGTCCCCCACCATGTCGAACAGGAACGCCGCAGCCGGTCGCGTCTCGGCCGGGGACGCGGCGAGCCGGGCGGCGTAGGCGCGCGCGCCGAGGCAGAACTCCTCCGGCCGGCTCGCGCGGCCCTGGTCCTCGCCGTCGAAGAACACCAGGTCCACCTCCACGCGCGGCGGCCGGCGGTGCATCAGCTCGGCGACCTCGAGCAGCACGGCCACCCCGGAGCCGCCGTCGTTCGCGCCCGGCACCGGGTCCCCGCGGCGCGCGGGATCGGGGTCCTGGTCCGACCACGGACGCGAGTCCCAGTGCGCGCACAGCACGATGCGCCGGCCGGAGGACCCGCTCGCGGCTGCCGGACCGAAACGCGCGATCACGTTCGTGAGCGCGAGCGGGCGGCCGTCGACGGTGTCAGCGAACGACCGGGACTCGACCCGGCCGCCGAGCCGTGCCAGCTCGGCGGTCAGCCAGCTCAGCACCGCGGCGTGGCCGGGCGAGCCGGGGATGCGCGGGCCGGCCTCCACCTGCCGCCGCACCCGCGCGAGCGCCCGCGGGCCGTCCACCTCGTAGCGCGCCGCACACGCTCCGGGCAGCACGAGCAGGGCCAGCAGGACGGGCACGGCGCGCCGCGGGCTCATCGGCTCAGAAGGTGAACTGCGCGCGCAGCTCGACCCGCACGTTGCGCCGCTTGATGGAGCGCTGGCGGTCGTTGCTCTGGCCATAGCCCAGCGACAGGTTGCCGGTCACGTTGGTGCTGAAGCCGTAGGACCCCGTGCCGTTGAGCGAGAGGCGGTCCTCCCTGACCGGGTAGAGCGTGTTGCCCGGATGGGAGCGACTCCGGTCCTGGTAGGTCACGGTGCCGCCGCTGCGCTTCTCGAACTGCCCGGTCAGCCCCACCGTGACCGTGCTGCTCACGGTCTTGCTCTTGCCCAGCAGGTTGACCTTCTGGCCGCGCGAGTACGAGCGGCTGACGCTGAAGTTCACCGTGGTGTTGCGATCCACCGCCAGCGAGTGTCCGAGCTGGAAGTTCTCGCGCTCGGTGTTGCGCTTCTCGATGCGCAGCTCGGCGCGCGCCCCGTTCTTGAAGTCCCCGTTCAGGCCGACCAGCGGGCGCCACTCGCTGCTCGCCGAGGCACCCGACCTGCTCGAGCTGTTGTTCACGAACTCGTTGCCGGTCGAGCGGCTGTACGCGGTGCGCAGGCGCGGGTTGCGGAGCAGGCGGTCGAGCCGGATGGCGCCGGCCACGCGGCCGTACTCCACGTCGAGGTCGGGGAACCGCGTGGTGCTCGACCGGTTGCGCACGCCGTTCGTGGTGGTCTGCCGCGTGCTGAAGTCGTAGCGGGTGTTCAGGAACGCCCCGAGGCCCAGGTCCACGCGGGTCCGCGCGCCGAAGCGCCAGTCGAGCCCGTCGCTGGCGTCGTTGCCGAACAGCCGCGTGGTGCGGCTCGAGTCGGGGTCGCTCGAGAGCCCGAGCAGGTAGAGCAGGCTCGGCGTGCCGGCGAGCCGCGTGTAGCTGCTCGCCTTGTTGAGCGAAGCGTCGGTCGAGAGCGATCCGATGCGCGCGAGCCACGAGCGCCAGGGCAGCGCGGAGCCCCGGCGGCGCGCGTGCGCGGTGTCGGCGGGGGACCCCGGGCGCGGCGGGGGCCCGGACCCCGTGGCCAGCCGGTCGAATGGGAGGTCCCAGTTCATCGAGACCGACTGGCCGTTGCTGACCGAGCGCGTGCTCAGGTCCTTCGAGAGCTCGGGGCCGTTGTTCTGCATGTACGTCGAGTTCCAGTTGAACGAAGGCCTCACCCAGTTGCCGCGGCTCAGCGAATAGCGCGAGTCCATGGACTGCCGCCAGCTCGTCACCCTCCCGAAGTTGACGAAGCCGATGCGCTCGTTCCTGACGTTCTGTGGCGACAGCATCAGGTTGCGGCGCGCCTCGAAGTGGTGGTGGACGAAGTCGAGCGGCCGGGTGTCGGCGCCGAAGTCGATGAACGCGCTGCGCCCGGAGACGTCGTTGCGCAGCCGCAGCGTGTCGCGCAGCGGGCCGACCCGCTCGAAGGTGCGCGTGCGGCTCGTGCCCACCGAGTAGTTCCAGTAGAAGCGCTCGGGAAGCGGGTAGAGCTTCGCCCGCGCGCGCGGCAGGCCGATCGCCAGCAGCCGGCGCGGCGAGATGCCGTAGTTCACGGACGCCCCGGTCGTGACGCTGCTGTCCACCGAGTTCGGGTTGCGGCCCTTCGTCTCCGACCGGTTGTAGCCCGCCGTGATCCCGCCGACGGTGTAGCGCAGGAACGGATTCGAGCGTTCGCTCCAGTTGCGGGCGTACGAGGTCCCGAACGAGCGGGTCTCGGTGCGGGTCTCGCTGGCCGCGGCGAGCGATCCGCTGCGCACTACGTCGTCGCCGGCGGTGAAGCGGGGTCTGGACGAGCTGCGCGTGTAGTTGAGGTTGAGCGGCAGGACGACCCCGGTGCCCTCGAAGAACCGGTGCAGGTCCACGTTCGAGCCGAAGCTGAGCTGATCGAGGCTGTTGCCCGTGCCTCGGCTCTCGCCCACGCTCAGGAAGTCGGCGCCGCGCCCGTTCCACGACAGGTTGTAGCCCATCAGGTTCGCGAGACGGCCGTTCACGAACACGCGCTGGGCGTGGTCCACGTCCCGGGCCACGTCGGTGGCGCGCAGCTCGTTGAACCACAGCTGGCCGGCGTGGAAGGTCCGGCCGGTCCGGTTGAGCAGGCCGAACGAGATGCGCCTCAGGCGCGTGAACGAGGGCCTCCCCTTCACGATGTAGAGGTCCCCCGGGGCCGCGCCCGGCACGCTGTACTCGGTGTCGGCCGCCACGTAGCCGGGCCGGAGCTTGATGTTCGACAGGTCGGTGAGACCGATGTCCACCTTCTGCCACGCGATCTGCCGTGGCTGCGACGAGACCGTGATGCGCGAGCGCACCTCGTAGTAGTTGCGCTCCAGCTCGTCGGAGGCGAAGCGCACGAAGTAGTAGAGCGCGGTGTCCTGCGGGGCCGAGAAGTCCCGGACGTCGAACGCCGCGGCGTACCAGTCGAGCTTGCCGTAGCGGCTGTAGTTCTCGTCGATCGAGAAGGTCTTGAACGCCTCGAGCGTGGCGCCCGGCTTGAGGTCCGTGAACTCGAGCGAGAGGGACTGCTCGCGGCGTGTCAGCTCCTGGCTGCCGGTGCGGGTCTGGCCCGGGTCGAACGGCGCGACGTAGACGTCCGCGTTGTCCACCGAGTTGACCGAGTTGAGCGTGAGCGTGGTGGCCGGCGGCATCAGCGAGATCGAATCGAGGTCGGCCTGCTGCCAGCGGCTGCCGACGATGTCGAGGCTCCCGAGCATGAGGAGCGGCTTGCGGTACGTGGCGAGCGAGGAGTCGGGCTCGACGATCCCCTGCAGCCACACCCGCAGATGCCGCACGAGCGCCAGGTTCGGGTTGCCGAACCGCACCGACAGCGAGTCGTTGATGGGGATGCGATAGCGCCGCCAGCCGTTGTCGGGCCCCACGATCGCGGGGTACGCCGCGGCGAACTCGCGCTGGACGTCGGTCACCAGGTAGCGGGAGGCCGTGTCGCCCAGGTCGATGGTGTACTCGACGTAGCTGTTGTTCGTGTCGAGCACGTTGTTGAGGTTCAGGTCCTCGGTGTCGGGCGTGGGATTGACGCTCTTGTTCCCCTCGGTCCCGTTCACGGAGACCCAGCTGCGCGGGTCGAGCGCCAGCTTCTCGTCGCGCGACACCCGCTCGTCCGGCGTATGGAAGTCGTCGCCCTCGGGATCCGCGGACGAGGCGGTCACCAGGTCGCGCGGCGCGTGCGCGCCCTGTTCTCCCTTGGCGTCGAGCAGTCCGTCGTAGCCGGTGTCCTCGTCGTTCCCCTCGGTGACGGTGAGCTGGCCGTCACGCACCCGGTCCTCGGTGTCGAGCGAGTCGTCGGGCGGCTCATCCGGCGCCCGCATCTGATCCTCGCTCACCGTGCCGAGGTCGATGCGGAGCCTGATCCCCGGGTGCGCCGGGCCCCCGCGCACCCGGTGGAGCCCGTCGCTCGGATCGTGCTGGTCGTTGAAGTCGTTCACCCAGATCTCGATGAACTGCGAACGCGACAGGTCCAGCCCCTGGGGATCGAGCGGATACATGAGCCCCGCCCACAGCGGCACGGTGGGATCGGCGGGACCCGAGTGCGGCCGGCGCGGCACCGAGAGCCCGAGCACCTGGCGCGAGTTCCTCCCGCCCTGCGCGTCGCTGAGGTTGGGCTTGAGATCGCGCTCCTTGACCGCGTTGAAGGGCGAGTACCAGCGCAGCTCGGCGTTGGAGAGCGAGTCGCGGACCGGCACCTCGAGCCCGGTCGGGGTCTTCATCCTCGGCACGCTGGACGAGCGCCAGCGTTCCGAGCCCATCGAGAGCGACGCCGCGTCGCGCACGCCCTCCATGTCGTCGATGTAGACCTCGTTGCGCGTGTTCGGGTTCGGGAACGACATGCCGACCTCGGCCTGCACGTGGAAGTCCGAGGGCGCGGTGGTGCGCACGCCGGGCAGCCGGTCCACCAGCCGCGTCACCCAGTCGGGGTGGAAGGTCCACTCGGTGTTGAGGTCGGAGATCAGGCTGCGCGAAGGCTCCTCGCCGAGCCGCGGCCGGAGGTCCTGCGCGCCCTTGCTCTCGTACATGAACGCGCCGCCGAGGCTCTTCTCGCGCCCCTCGAGCCGGAACGCGCTGCCCACCAGCGTGCGCCCGGCCTGCTGGAACAGCGGCGCGTACGAGTAGTCCACGTTGAGGTTGTCGCTGGGTCCGAGCTGGCGCTTGAGGGTCACCCGCCCGAGGTCGTAGTCGATGGTGTAGTCGCGGTCGCGAACCCAGGCCTGGCCGTTGACCGTGACCACCTCGGAGCCCTCGAGGACGTTGCCGCGCCCGAGCGTGATCTCGCCCGCGGCCTGCGCGGCGGTGAAGTCCACGTCGATGTAGTAGCGCGAGTCGAGCGCCCGCTGGGGGATGTACTTGTCGTAGATGAGCCGGTTCGCCCCGTCGTCGCCGTCCGGCGGCCCGGTGAGCGCGAAGCGGCGCAGGAGCCGCACGTTCAGGGAGTCCTCGAAGGGGTGGCCGGAACCCAGCCGCGGCGCGAAGGGGCGCAGGTCGTAGAAGAACAGCACGCCGTTCTCGTAGTCCACGAACAGCCGGGTCTGGCTGTTCGCCAGCGTCCCGTCCACCCGGCCGTCGTGGCCCCGCACCGGGGTGCCGCTCGACTCGTCGAAGTTGTCGAGGCCCACCGCCTCCAGGTAGGGCACCGGCGTGCTGACCACGTCCTTCGAGATCTTCGCCGGCACGTCGTTGCCCCGGCGCACGGTGATCTTGAGGCTGGCCGGGTCGATGCGCTGGCCCGGAAGCTGGTAGAAGTTCCTGAGCTCGAGCTCGCGCGTGCCGTTGAACGGCGCGCGGGTCACCAGCGTGTCGAACAGCGCGTTGACCCCTCCGGTGCTGTCGGGCTCGAGCACCGAGTAGGGCGCGCGGATGAGCTTCATGCGGATGGCGCTCGCGCCGTCGGGCAGGGTCGCGGTCTCGCCGCCCACCTGGATGTCGTAGGGTCCGCTCGAGCCGGCCAGGCGCGCGTTGTACGCGACCGCCAGGCGCTGGTCCCCGGTGAGCGCGCGCTTAATTCGCAGCACCTTGAAGTACGGCCCGTACACGTCGCGCAGGATCTCGTAGTCCTTGTCGGCGCCGGCGCTGAGCTGCACGAAGTTCCCGACCACCGTGTCGGTCTGTGCCGCGGTCGGATCCACCAGCGCGATGCCCTTCGCCTTGTTCGCGCTGTTCAGCGCGTTGAAGTCGTCGAAGTAGACGCGGATGCTGGCCTGGTCGATGTCGAGCGAAGGCCGGTTGGGGTCGTAGAGCAGGAAATAGACCCCGCGCGCGTAGTCGAAGTCGTTGAGCGTGTAGCTCTGCTTCGAGGCCCCGCCACCGTAGGATGCGCGCTCGCTCTTGCCCTCCTGCTTGCTCGCCAGGACGGTGAAGTCGAGCGGCCCGTAGCGCGCCGCGGTCTTGATCCCGAACAGGCCCTCGTTCTTGCCGCTGTAGGACACGTACTGCGTGCCCGGCAGCGTGAGGCTGGTGTTGCCGAGATCGAGCGCCTGGATCAGATCGTCCTCGTCGCCGCGGTAGTTGATGGCGATGCGGTTGGCGAGCGGGATCTGGTTCGCCGAATTCTGCAGCAGGTTGACGCGGATGCGGTCGGAGAGCTGGCCCTCGAGCCGGATGTCGAGATCCTGCTGCATGTTGAGCGTCGGGAACAGCGAGCGCCGCTGCCCCAGCACGCCGACCTGCTGGTTGGACCAGTCGCTCTGTCCCGCGAGCTTGATGTTCTCGGAGCCCGACACGCTGAGCGCCGGGCCGCCCGGGCCGAGCAGGCTCTGGACGCGCCGGGGCAGCGGCGAGGGCAGCGCGAACGAGATCCCGGGGCGCGGGGCGCTCGAGGTCCCGGCGCGCGAGTTGATGTTCTGCTTCGTGCGCTCGAGCCACAGGCGCTGGAAGGTCGTCTGGCCGAGCTCGTGCGCGTACGCGCCGAACGGGCGCCGCACGCCGGGTCCGAGCGGCAGCTCGCCGAGCTGCGTCACCGAGACCACCGTCCCCGAGTCGGGGTCCACCGTCACCCGCAGGGCGCGCGGATCGGGATTGAGCCGGAGGGCCACCGGACCGCGCACCAGGGGCCGGAGCCCGCCCTTCACGAACTGGTCCTCGAGGGCCAGCCGCGAGGCCGCCTTCCACGCCGGCGGCAGGGTGTCCGCGGGAGCCGGCGGATGGGCACCGCGGAACCCGAAATGGGGAAGGCCGATGAGGACGATCAGGGCTGGAAGGGAAGTCAGCATGGACGCCTGAAAGCGGGCGCGCCTCCGAGGGCGGAGGCGCAGCACGCGACCCTAGCAGGCCAAGACCACTCGGTCAAAGCCTTTACGGGCGAAAACGGTCGCTCCATCGGCGGCCCTGAGGTAGGCTGCGCAGTCGTGCGGCTCCTCCGTTCCTACATCCTTCGGCAGCATCTGGTTCCCTTGCTGCTGGGCTTCGGCGTGGTCACCTTCATCCTCGAGATGGACGTGCTGTTCGACTACCTCGACCTGGTGGTGAACCGCGGCGTGGCCCCCGGCGTGGTGCTCCAGCTGTTCGTGCTGTCGCTGGGCTACATCGTGGCCCTCTCGGTGCCGTGCTCGGTGCTGGTGGCGGTGCTCATGACGTTCGGGCGCCTCTCCCAGGACAACGAGATCAACGCCCTGCGCGCCAGCGGCGTCAACCTGGCGAGCGTGCTGATCGGGCCGCTCGCGGCCGCGGTGGCGCTGGCCGCCGCTCTTACGCTGTTCAACAACCACGTGCTGCCCGAGTCGAACCACGCGTTCGCGAACCTGCTCATCGACATCGGGCGCATGCGCCCCACGGTGAAGCTCCAGGAGGGCGTGTTCGTCACCGATTTCCCGGGCTACAACCTGCTGGTCCAGTCGGTGAACGGCCGCACCAACGAGATGCGCGGGGTCACCATCTACCAGCTCAACGCCGGCGGCCCGCCTACCACCATCCTGGCGAAGCGTGGCTACCTCTCCTACACGCCCGACGGCCGCACCGCGGTGCTCGAGCTCAAGGACGGCGAGATCCACGAGATCCCGGCCGAAGAGGGCGGCTCGCGCAGGTACCGGAGGCTGGTCTTCAAGACCCACGTCATCCACATCGCCGGCGCCGGCGGTGTGCTCGAGCGCACGGTGCGCGACTCGCGCAGCGACCGCGAGATGAGCGCGCGCGACCTGATCCACGAGCGGGACCGCGTGCTCGAGCAGTACCGCATGTCGGCGCGGCTGCACGCCGAGCGACTCCAGATCTTCGGCCTCACGCGCCGGGCGCTCGCCGAGCTCGAGGCCGGGCCGGTGCCGTGGCGCGAGCGCATCGCCGGGCTGTGGGGCGCGCTCGCCGGGCGCGAGGACCCGCTCGAGCGCCTGGCGCGCGAGAAGCCGGCGGTGCGCACCGAGCTCGAGCTGTGGCGCCTGGAGCGCGACGCGCTGCGCCGGCGCGCCGCCGGGCTCTCGGTCGAGATCCAGAAGAAGTTCTCGCTCCCCGCCGCGTGCGTGGTGTTCGTGCTCATCGGCGCCCCGCTCGGCATGCGTGTGCGTCGCGCCGGGCCGGCGGTGGCGTTCGTGTCGGTGGCGTTCTTCCTCTTCTACTACCTGTGCCTGGTCGGCGGCGAGGAGCTGGCGAACCGGCTGCTCCTGCCGCCGTGGCTGGCGATGTGGCTGCCGAACATCGTGCTGGGCCTCTGGGGGCTGGCCGTCACGCTCCGCACGACCGAGCTGTGGCTGCCGCGCGCGCGCTCCGCGCGGAGCGCCGGCCCGCGCGAAGGCCTGAGGTCGGCCGCGTGAGGATCCTCGACCGCTACGTGCTGCGCGAGTTCCTCGGCTACCTGGTGCTGGGCCTCGCCGGCATCCTGGCGATCTTCGTCGTGGTCGACATCTTCGAGAAGATCGACGTGTTCCTCGACCACCACGCTCCGATCGGCCTCATCCTCGGGTTCTATCTCTACCGCATGCCCGAGTGGCTGGTGCAGCTGCTCCCCATCGCGCTGCTGCTCGCCACCTTCCTCGCGCTCGGCCAGCTCAACAAGTTCGGCGAACTCACGGCCATGCGCGCCTCGGGTGTGTCGCTGGTGCGGCTGCTGGGGCCGGTGCTGGCGGTGGCGCTGGCGGCGGTGCTGCTCACCGTGGCGGTGGGCGAGTTCGCGGTGCCGGCGGCGAACCGCGACCGCGACCTCGTCTTCGAGCAGCGCATCCAGGGCCTGCGCCCCGCGGAGGTCACCGAGCGGGCCGACGTCACCTACCTGGGTGAAGGCGGACGCATCTTCTTCATGCGGCTCTACCTGGTCTCGGAGAAGCGCATGCACGAGGTCTCGCTCCAGGAGTTCCGGGGCGGACAGCTGGTCCGCCGCGTCGACGCGGCCGAGGCCACCTGGGACGGCGCCCGGTGGGTGTTCTCTTCGGGCTTCCTGCGCACCTTCCAGGGCGGTCAGGAGCGCGCACGCGTGTTCGACCGGCTGGCCGTCGGCGGCATCGCCGAGCGGCCCGAGGATTTCGCCAAGGAGAATCGCAAGCCCGACGAGATGAACTTCTTCGAGCTGCTCTCCTACGTCGGGAAGCTGAAGGCGAGCGGCGCGCGGGTGGCCAACTACCTGGTGGACCTCCACCTCAAGCTGGCGTTCCCGCTGGTGAACCTGATCGTGGTGCTGATCGGCGCCTCGGTCGCCACGCGGCTGCGCATGCAGAGCGCCGCGCTCGGCTTCGGCCTCTCGATCGCGATCTCGTTCCTCTACTACGCGCTGCTGCGCACCGGCCAGGCGCTGGGCCACAGCGGCGCGCTGCCTCCCACCGTCGCCGCGTGGCTCGGCGACCTGGTGTTCGGCGGCGTCGCGCTGGTGATGATGGGGCTCGCGCAGCGACGCTGAGTCACACGTCATACGCCTCGCCGATGCGGTCGAGGCCGGCGCAGAATTCCAGGTCCGCGGCGTACTCGGGGCCCAGGCTCCTGAGGTGGCGGCCCTGCGCCGCGCCCTGCAGCAGCGCGCGCACCGCGGCGGCATCGCGCGGCGCGAGCGTGCGCGCGAGCCGCGCGGCGGCGCCCTCCACCCGGGCGCCGGCCGCGGCGAGCCGCGCGGCGAGCCAGCCCGCGAAGGCGGCGTCCTCGATGCAGAAGCGGCCGAGCTTGCCGGAACAGACGATCACGACCTCGGGCTCGTCCGCCACGGCGCGCGCCACGGCGTCCGCGTTCACGAACGCGCCGAGCAGCCGCCGGCGCGCGCACGCCGCACGCCGCAGCGCCTGCGAGCCGTTCGTGGAGGCGAACACCAGGGTCCTGCCGCCTACCGTCTCCGGGCCGTACTCGAGCGGCGAGTTGCCGAGATCGAAGCCGGGGATCTTCCGGCCGTCCCGCTCCCCGCAGAGCAGCGCGCCGGGATGGCCGCGGGCGTGCGCGAAGGCCTCCTCGGGCGTGGCCGCCTCCAGCACCTCGCGCGCGCCGTTGCGCCGGGCGACCGTGAGCGTGGTCGAGGCGCGCAGCACGTCCACCACCACCGCGGTCGCCCGCGCGGGCACCTCCCCCGCGGCGGGCGTGAGCAGGACGGTGACGCGGGACATGGGAGCCGCGCGTCAGGACGCGGGGGCAGCCGCCCCGACGGGACGGCCTTCGGTCTTCAGCAGCCGCTCGACGAAGTGCGTGTCGAGCTCGCCCCGGCGGAATGCCGGGTCGCGCAGCGCGAGGAGATGGAACGGGATGGTGGTCCGGATCCCTTCCACGATCGTCTCCTCGAGCGCGATCTCCATGCGGCGCAGCGCCTCGGGGCGGTCCGTCCCGCGAGCGATGAGCTTGCCGATCATGGAGTCGTAGTGCGGCGGCACGGTGTAGCCGGCGTAGACGTGGCTGTCCATCCGGATGCCGGGACCGCCCGGCTTGTAGAAGTAGGTGACGGCGCCCGGGCTGGGGCGGAAGCCGTGCTCGTGGTCCTCGGCGTTGATGCGGCACTCGATGGCATGCCCGCGCCACTCCACCTCGTCCTGCGAGAGCGAGAGTCTCTCGCCCGCCGCCACCTGGATCTGCTCCTTCACCAGGTCGAGGCCGGTGACCTCCTCGGTGACCGGGTGCTCCACCTGGATGCGGGTGTTCATCTCCATGAAGTAGAACGAGCCGTCCTGGTCGAACAGGAACTCCATGGTGCCCGCGTTGAGGTAGCCGATGGCGGCCGCGCCGCGCACCGCGAGCGCACCGATCCGGCCGCGCTGCTCCGCGCTGAGGAGCGGGCTCGGGGCCTCCTCGATGAGCTTCTGGTGGCTGCGCTGCACCGAGCACTCGCGCTCCCCGAGGTGGACCAGGTTGCCGTGGGAGTCGCCGAACAGCTGGAACTCGATGTGCCGCGGGCTCGCGATGTACTTCTCGAGGTAGACGGCGTCGTTGCTGAACGCCGCTCCCGCCTCGGCCCGCGCGATGCCGAAGCCGGCGCGCAGCTGCTTCTCGTCCCACGCCACCCGCATGCCGCGCCCGCCGCCGCCGGCCGCGGCCTTGACGATGACCGGGAACCCGATCCCGCGCGCGAGCGAGGCCGCCTCGTCCACGTCGGCGATCACGCCCTCGCTGCCCGGCACCACGGGCAGCCCGGCGCCGCCCATGGTGCGGCGTGCGGTCGCCTTGTCGCCCATGGCGCGGATCATGTCCGCGGTCGGGCCGATGAACGTGAACCCGCACGAGGCGCAGACCTCGGCGAAGTGCGCGTTCTCCGAGAGGAAGCCATAGCCAGGATGGATGGCGTCGGCGCCGGCGACCTCGGCGGCCGAGATGATGCGGGCGATGTAGTTGTAGGACTGCACCGGCGCCGGCTGGCCGATGCACACCGACTCGTCGGCGAGCCGCACGTGAAGGCTGTCGCGGTCGGCCGTGCTGAACACCGCCACCGTGGAGATCTTGAGCTCGCGGCAGGCGCGGATGACGCGCAGCGCGATCTCCCCGCGGTTGGCGATCAGGACCTTGCGGAACATCAGCCGCCCAGGCCCTCGCCGAACCCCTGGGTCCGCTTCGCCGGCGCGCCTCCGGTCAGCGCCGCGCCCGGCGGCAGCGTGGCCTCGGCGGTCGGGGCCGCCAGCGGCTGCCAGGTGCGGTCGGAGGCCGCGTCGATGCCCTTGAGCTTGAGCGCGAGTTCGTTGGGGTTGGTGGCGTTCTTGAGCGCCTCCTGCTCGGTGATGAACCCGCTCTTGAGCAGCGACATGACCGACTGGTCGAAGGTCTGCATCCCGTACTGGCTCATGCCCTCGGCCACCACCTGGTGGAGCAGCGGCGTCTTGTCGGGGTTCAGGATGTACTCGCGCACCGTGGGCGTGCTCATCATGATCTCGACCGCCGGCACGCGGCCCGCGCCGTCGCGGCGCGGGATGAGGCGCTGCGAGATCACCGCGCGCAGGTTCGAGGCCATCGAGAGCCGCAGCTCGTCGTGCTGGTGCGGCGGGTAGAACGAGATGATGCGCTGCAGGCTCTGCACCACGTCCGTGGTGTGGAGCGTGGACATCACGAGATGTCCGGTGTCGGCGGCCATGAGCGCCGTGCTCATGGTCTCGAGACTGCGGATTTCGCCGACGAGGATGATGTCGGGATCCTGGCGCAGCACGTAGCGCAGGCCGTCGTGGAACGACTGCGTGTCGAGCCCGACCTCGCGCTGGTGGATGAACGACAGGCGGTCGCGGTGGAGGAACTCGATGGGGTCCTCGACCGTGATCACGTTGCGCGTCGTCGTGCGGTTGATCTGGTCGATCATCGCGGCGAGCGTCGTGGACTTGCCCGAGCCCGTGCGGCCCGTGACGAGCACGAGTCCGCGAGGCGAGAACGCGAGGTCGCGCACGACGGGCGGCAATCCGAGGTCGTCGAGCGTCGGCACCTCGACCGGCACGTGGCGGAGCGCCATGGCGGGCGTGCCGCGCTGCATGAAGACGTTCGCGCGGAAGCGCGCGAGGCCGGCGACGCCGAAGGCGAAGTCGATCTCGCTGTGCGACGAGAAGTACACGCGCTGCTCCTCGTTGAGCAGCTGGTTCGCGACCTCGCGCAGGTCCTGCGCGCTGGGCGCGGGTTCGTCGAGCGGGTACAGCACGCCGTCCACGCGCACGACGGGAGGAGTGCCGGCCTTCAGGTGCAGGTCGCTCGCCCGAGCCGCGATCATCTTCTCGAGCACGCCACGGATGTTCATGCCGCCCCCATCAGGTGCGGCGCCGCGAAGCGGCGCCGTCGATGCCGGCTCGTCAGGCCGGTTCCACCAGGAAGAGCTTCTGACCGAACTCCACGGGCTGTGCGTTCTCGACCAGTATCTGGACCACGCGCCCCTTGAACTCGGATTCGATCTCGTTCATGAGCTTCATGGCTTCGATGATGCAGACGGTCTGGCCGATGTCGACGCTGTCCCCGTTCTCGACGAACGGATCGGCGTCGGGCGCGGGCGAACGGTAGAAGGTTCCCACCATCGGCGACGTGATGGC
>JACRPT010000156.1 GCA_016223045.1 Candidatus Eiseniibacteriota bacterium | reverse complement strand
GCTGCCGACCTCGTACTTCGACCAGCTCGGCGTCCCGCGCCTGACTGGTCGCTGAACCATCGAACCGCCGGATGCGGACCCGCATGTCCGGTGGTGTGGGAGGGGAAGCGCGGGGAATACCCGCGCTCCCCTATCCCGATCACCGCCGCATGCCCGCGGTCATTCCATCATGACCACGCGCAGGGTCTTCCGGTCCGCCCCGGCGGAGATGCGGACCAGGTAGACGCCCGGGGCGAGGGCGCGGCTGCCCTCGCGCAGCGCGAAGCTCACCGTGTGCACGCCCGCGGCCTCCGTGCGGTCCACCAGCGTCCGCACCCGCTGGCCGGCGGGGGAGTAGACCTCCACGCGGACGCGCTCGGCGCGCGGCAGGGCGTAGCGCAGAGCGGTGCTGCCCTCGGATGGGTTGCGGCCCGCGAGCGCGAAGGAGAACGCCTGACCTCCCAGCGCGACCCGCGTGCTGCTCACCGCCTGCTCGCCGCCGCCCGGCAGCAGGGCGCCCAGGCGGTAGATCACGTCGCCCGAGACTCCGCCGGCGTCGTCGTGGAGGCGGAACTCGCCGCCCGATCCCATGGCGATGGGATCGGAGTTGATCCGCACGTCCACGCCGCCTTCGGCTGGCGCGCGGTACACGTTCCACCCCGCGATCTGGCCGACCGCGTCGGATACCCAGGAGAGATCCACGCCCGCGGCCGCCGGCATGGCGTCGAAGCGCGACACGAGCGTCGCGGTTGCGAGGTCGCAGTAGATGGTCGAGTTGCAGGTCTGGGCGGAGTAGCAGCCCGTGGCGCCGACCGGCAGCACCGACAGGGTCACCAGGTCGCTGGCCGGGTTGCAGTCGGACGGGAGCGTGAAGCTGACGAACACGTCGAAGAAGCTCGCGGGCGCCAGGAGAGGTGTGGAGCCGCTCGCCGGGCCGCCCCAGCCGGCGGCGTCGGTGATCGAGTAGCTGAACTGATCCGCCACCGTGCCGGCGTTCGTGATCCGGAACTTGCGGGTCACCGTGCCCCCGGCGAGCTCGATCGTGTCCGCGGGGCAGCCGAGCCCGGCCACCCGCGTCGGGCCCGCGACCTTGGCCCACCAGGAGCTCCACCTGCTCGAGTTGCTGCCGGTGTTGCCGTCGTCCGTGCCGGTGCGCGTCTTGCCGTACTCCTGCAGCGTCCAGAGCGACATGTCGTCGCAGGGGTCCACCTGGGCCGTGCTGAAGTCGCCCCAGCGGTTCCGCGTGCCGCTGAAGGTCTTGTGATAGTAGTCCTCGCCGGCGTGGTAGATGTACGCGTCACGCAGTGTGCCGGCCCCGTCGGTGCCGTAGTGGAAGGCATAGCCGGCGGACGGGTGCTGGCTTGAGGAGAACTGCGAGAAACCGAGGATGAAGTCGTTGACCGCGTTCACCGCGAGCGCCGGGTAGGCGTACCACTTGCCGCCGTTGGTCGAGGTTGCCGTGGGGTCCTCGAGCCGGCCGCCGTCCACGTACGCCGGGGTCGTGCTGGGAGTGATCTTCGTCCACTGCACGGCGGTGTGGCTGAGGCCGGTCGAGGGCAGGCCGATTGTCTGGGTGTAGAAGAGGAAGCCGTTCCGGTAGATCGGCGGCGTGCGCACCTGCGCGTCCTGGGTGTCAATGAGGCACGGCGGGGTGCACGCGCTCGAGCCCGAGTTCGGCGCGCTCTGCGGCAGGATGTTGCCGCTGGGCTGCACCCACCCGCCGCCCGGCCGCGTGTTGCTCCCGCCGACGGTGTAGGTCGGCGATGCGGACGTCCCGGTGAGCCGATCGACCTGGTAGGTGGCGACGCTGCTGCCCAGGTGCGTGACCACGAAGAGGGTCTCCTCCGTGGCCGAGCAGGTGACGGCCGGCGAGCTGGTGTAGTGCGTGCCGGAGGTCATCGTGAAGAGCGTGCCGCTGCCCGTCCCGGTGCGCGCCAGCGGGTAATTGATCGCGAGGCAGATGCCGCGCGAGAAGGCGCCGGCGCTGGTGTACCGGTTGACGGCGATCGCGACCCAGTTCTTGTTGAAGCCGAGATTCGGGAAGTCGAGGTAGTAGCTCGTGGTGAAGCCCGTGAACCGGTACAGGTACCAGCTTCCGGCCGGGTCGCTGGTGAGCGACACGCCGAGCAGGACATCGCCGTTGAGATTCACGGACTGCATCACCGCGATCCAGCGGTTGTTGTAGGGATCGTAGACGGTGCGCGGGTCGGTGAGCTGGTTGAGCAGGTTCGCCGGCTCGACCGGTGCCCAGAACGTCGCGGTCCCGACCGTGCCGATGGTCGTACCGGTCGCCTTGTCCCGGATGCGGTAGTTGTTGTTGAACGACTCCATGACCCTCGCCGGCCCCACCGCTCCGGCCACGTCGGGCGGAATGACGATGTAGTTCGAGTCCACCATCGCGATATCGTCGAGGCCCATGTAGCTCTGGCTCGGCGACGGCGAGGCCACGAGCGGCGCCATCAACTGCGACGGCAGGGAAGGCAGCGGTCGGAGCGAGGTGGTGCCCGGCGCGGGAGCGGACGGCTCGGGCGGCGGCTCGAACTCCGGCCACTCGAGCGGGATCGGAGGCCCGGCGGGCAGCGGGGCGAGGGCCTGCTGGCGCGCCAGGTCGGTGAAGTTGACGACTGCGGACGCGCTCGGCGTGATCACGGTGCCGGGGACGACGGCGTCGCTCGTGGCGGCGCGCGGCACCGTCGCCGTGACGAGCAGCAACGCCAGCAGCAGGTACGGGCGACGCGCGTGACGGCCGACGACAGGGGTATCGAAGCGTCTCATGGTGGCGGCTCCTCTCGTGCTGCGGATTCTGGGTGAGCGGCGGGGCCAACCGGGAGGGCGGGTGCGAGGATGCCCCTCGAACCCGGACCATGGGGCGCGCGCGGTCAGGGCCCTCGCAGGAGCGTCGGTCGCCCGCCGCGTCTCGTCCAGGAGGTGTGATGCAGCCGCGTCCGGCTCGCGCCCGGGGTCAGCATGCGCGCCTTCACGCCAGGCCTCCGGGAGGTCCGGGGGCCGGTGCACCTGGTGTTCCCGCGCATCCCTGCGGGGGGCACGGCGCCCGGGGTGAGCCCCGCGGCGCGGCCGGCGGCGTGCTGTCCGCCTCCACGATCGCCGAAGCCCGCGCGGGCTCGCGATCGAGGTGTCCTGCAGCCTAGCCGGGGCCGGGCACGACCACAAGGGGGAATCGCCGCGGTGGATCGGGCGGCGAGGCGGGCGGCGGGACTCCATGGCTGCCGGCATGGTTCCCCCCGCACTGCGACCACCCGCGCTGGAACCTTGTTCCCCTCCGACCCCTCTGCTAGCGTGCCTCGGCTTTTTCTCTCGGGAGGTCTCGCGTGCCGTGCACGGTCGTAGTGGGTGCCCAGTGGGGCGATGAGGGCAAGGGCAAGGTCGTGGACGCGCTGAGCGCGCGTTCCGACGTGGTGGCGCGCTACCAGGGCGGTCCCAACGCCGGCCACAGCATCATCCACCACGGCCAGACCGTGGTGCTCCACCTGGTGCCCTCGGGCATCCTCCACGAGGGCAAGCGCTGCCTCATCGGCAACGGCGTGGTGGTGGACCTGCAGAAGCTGCGCGAGGAGGTGGCGAAGCTCGAGGCGCTCGGCCTCGACGTGGTGCCGCGGCTCGGCGTGAGCGCGGCCGCGCACCTCATCCTGCCCTACCACCGCGCGGTCGAGGCCGCGGCCGAGAGCGGGCCCGGCGCCATCGGCACCACCGGGCGCGGCATCGGCTTCGCCTACCGCGACAAGGCGGCGCGCACGGGGCTGCGGGTCGGCGACCTCGAGGACGGCGAGCGCTTCGTCGCGGGCGTGGACCGCAACCTCGAGCGCCTGCGCCGCGAGTTTCCGGAGGTGGAAGCGCTGGCCGCGATGAACGGGGCGGCCCTCTACGAGGAGCTGCGCGAGACCGCGCTCTGGCTGCGCCCGATGGCGGCCGACGTCTCGGCCGAGTTGCACGAGGCGCTCAAGGCGGGTCGGCGCGTGCTGCTCGAGGGCGCCCAGGGCACGCTCCTCGACCTCGACCATGGCACCTACCCCTACGTGACCTCCTCGGCCGCGAGCGCCGCCGGGGCCCCGCTCGGCGTCGGGATCGGGCCGCGGGCGGTGGATCGCGTGATCGGTGTCACCAAGGCCTACACCACGCGGGTCGGCCACGGGCCGTTCCCGAGCGAGATGCCCGAAGCCGAAGCCACGCGGCTGCGCGAGGCAGGGGAGGAGTACGGCGCGACCACCGGCCGACCCCGCCGCTGCGGCTGGCTCGACCTGCCGGCGCTTCTCTATGCCACACGGATCAACGGCCTGGATGAGCTGGTCGTGACCAAGCTCGACGTGCTCGACTCCTTCGGGGACATCCGGGTGCTCACGGCCTACGAGCGCGACGGCCGGCCCGTCGCGGGGTTCCCTGCGGCCGCGAGCGAACTGGCCCGCTGCCGTCCGGTATGGCGCAGCTTCCCGGGCTGGCGGTGTCCCACCACTGCCGCGCGCCGCTGGGAGGATCTGCCGGCGGAGGCGCGCGCATACCTGGAGTGGATCGAGTGCGAGTGCGGGGTTCCCATCGTCGCAGCGTCGGTGGGGGCCGGACGCGAGGCGGAAGTCCGGCGGCGCTGAGGTCGCTGGCCGCTCGCGGGCGATCCCACGTCCGGCGGACCGCGCCGCGCGGCCCCCGGGGTTCATCGTCGAGGAGGCCCGCCGCACACGGGCCGGTGACTCAGCGCCCGTCGCCCGGACGCTCCCCCGGTGCTTCCGCCACCTCGCGCAGCCGCTCGCGCGAGGGGATGAGGAAGCGCCCCCGCCCGGTGATGAGCAGGCCTTCGCGCCCCCAGCGCGAGAGCACGCGGATCGCCGATTCCACCGTGGTGCCCACCAGGTCGGCGACCTCCTGGCGCGAGAGCTGGAGCGGGATCTCGACGCCGTCCTTCCCCTCGCGGCCCATGCGCTCGGCGAGGGAGAGGAAGAGCTGCGCGATCCGCACCTCGACGCGCTGGCCGCGCATCTCCTCGACCTTGCGTGCCAGCGCCACGGTCAGCTTCGTGAGCTCGCGGATCACGCCGCGCGCGAAGCCGGGGTTGCGGTCGAGCAGCTCGAAGTAGTCGCGGCGCGGCAGCATGAGCAGCGTCACGGGCTCCAGGCACACGGCGCTCGCGGGGTAGGGCATGTAGTTGTAGACCGCGATCGCGCCCACCGGCTCGCCTTCGCCGAACAGCTCGAGGATGACGTCGCCCTGCTCGGCGTGGCGCACGATCTTGACCCGCCCGCGCACGATGATCGTCAGGAACTCGGCATCATCCCCTTCGCGCCAGACGTAGTCCCCACGCTGGAGGTCGCGCAGGGTCGCCAGCTCGGTGAGCCGGTGCTGGTCCTCGGCCGCGAGCCCGCGGAATACCGGCAGCGACCTGATCGCGGCGAGGATGCGTTCGGAGCGGACGTCGGACGGCACCGTGTTCCTCCAGGGTCGGGTCTATGACCGGCATCATATGGTACCAGCGGCTACCTGCCTAATCCCCTGCGCCGCACTAGCTTCACCCTGCTCCGCGGCCCCGGGTGTTTCCGCACCCTCGCTGACGCCCGTCATGTCCGGGGACCCGGCTCTCGGCGAGACTGCTCGAGGGGAAACGGACCATGGTGGCCGGCCCCGAGAGGGAGCCGATGAACCCGAACACCGTCTTCGAGCGCATGCGTGCTGACCACCAGCGGGTGCTCGCCGAGATCGCGGAGCTCGAGCGGATCGCGACGGGGCTGGGAGACGCGGAGCCGGCGGCCCCCGGGCTCGAGCGGATGCTCGACGACGTCGTACGGATGCTCGAGCTCCAGTTCGACACCCACATGGCGGCCGAAGACGAAGTGCTGTTCCCCGCCCTCACCCGCAGCCTGCCCGAGACGCTGGGCCCGATCGCCCCGTTGCGCGCCGAGCACCAGGAGTTGCGCAGCATGCTGGCGGTGCTGGCCGAGCTGCTGCGCCGCCCCGGTTCGCCCGGGCGGGACGAGCAGCTCGCGGTGCAGGTCCGCGACTTCGTGGACCTGCTCCGCATCCACATCCGCAAGGAAGAAGCCGTGGTGTTCCGCGTCGCCGAGCACGTGCTCGCGCCGCCGGAGCTCCAGGCGCTCGCGGACCGGATGGACTCCGGCGCGGGCGGACCACCAGCGGCGCCCCCCGCGGGCGCCTGAAAGGAAGAACCGGATGAATCGCAATCTCCTCGTCAGTGCCGCCCTGCTCCTCGCCCTGGCCGCCGCCGGCTGCGGCGGGAATAAGGCCGAGGATTCCGGCGCCGCCGCGCCGCCACCGGCTTCGGCGCCGGGCGCAGTCACCGTGCCCGCCGACCTCGACAACGGCCCGCGCGCCGGGGAGAGCCCGGTGGACGAGGCGCTCGCCGGGCTGGGCGAAGGGCTGTTCAAGACCAAGGGCTGCACGGCCTGCCATGCGTTCGGCACGCGGCTCTCGGGCCCCGACCTCAACGGGGTCGCGATGCGCCGCACCGCGCGCTGGATGGAATGGCAGATCCTCCACCCCGACCTCATGATCAAGCAGGATCCGATCTCGAAGTCGCTCTTCGCGACCTACGCGCTGCAGATGGCCAAGCAGGGCCTCACGCCGGATCAGGCGCGGTCGGTGATCGAGTTCCTCAAGAAGAAGACCAAGGAAGCCGGCAAGTAGCAGCGACCAACCCCACCCCAGAGGAGGAGAGACGATGAAGCGCTGGATCAGCATCGCCGCCGCAGCGATCGCCGTGGTGTGGCTCGGGGCGCACGTCCCCGGCTGCACCACGGCCGGGACGGGCGGCGCCGCCGGGTCGGCGGCGCAGAAGGTGTACGTGAAGCCCGGGGAGCACGACGCGTACTACGCGTTCCTCTCGGGCGGCCACTCCGGCCAGGTCTTCGTGTACGGCATGCCGTCGTGCCGCCACATCACGACCATCCCGGTGTTCACCCCCGAGCCGGCCGTGGGCTACGGCGTGGACGAGGAGTCGAAGGCCATGCTCGGCGGCTTCAGCTGGGGCGACGCGCATCATCCCGGCCTCTCGGAGACCGACGGTGACTACGACGGGCGCTGGCTGTTCATCAACGACATGCCGAACGCGCGCATCGCGCGCATCGACCTGGGCGACTTCAAGACCCGGCAGATCTTCGGGCCGATCCCGAACCTCTCGGCCGCCCACGCCTGCCCGTTCCCCACGCCCAACACCGAGTACGTGTTCGCGGCGTCGCGCTTCTCCGTCCCGATCCCCGTGGGCTCCTACAGCAGGATCGAGGACTACCAGAAGAACTTCAAGGGCGTGATCGCGGGCGTGAAGGTGAGTAAGGAAGGCGTCATGTCGCTCGGCTTCGAGATCGTGACGCCGCCGTTCGACTGGGATCTCTCCGACGCCGGCAAGGGCCCCAGCATGGGCTGGCAGTTCTTCACCTGCTACAACAGCGAGCAGGCCTACGACTCGCTGGAGGTGAAGGCGTCGCAGGCCGAGATGGACTACGTCGCCGCGGTGAACTGGCAGGAGGCGCAGCAGGCAGTGGACGAGGGCAAGGCGAAGCAGATCGGCGGTGCCCCGGTGCTCGACCCGGCCACGGTCCCGGGCATCATCTACCTGATCCCGGTGCCGAAGAGCCCGCACGGCGTGGACGTGAACCCGAGCGGCGAGTACATCTGCGTCTCGGGCAAGCTCCAGGCCGAGGTCAGCGTGTTCAGCACGAAGAAGATGCTGGACGCGATCGCGGCGAAGAAGTTCGAAGGCGAGAAGGGTGGCATCCCGGTGCTGTCGTACCAGGACGTGCTCGAGGCCAAGGTCCCGGTCGGCCTGGGTCCGCTCCACACCCAGTTCGACGACAAGGGCTACGCCTACACCTCGCTGTTCCTCGACTCGCAGATCGCGAAGTGGAAGGTCGGCGCACCGTGGGACGTGCCGGACAAGATCGACGTGTACTACTCGATCGGGCACCTGATGGCCTCCGAGGGCGACACCCGGCACCCGACCGGGGACTACGTGGTGGCGCTGGACAAGCTCTCGAAGGACCGCTACCTGTCGGTCGGCCCCACGCACCCCGAGGCGGCGCAGCTCATCGACATCCGCGGGCCGAAGATGGAGCTGCTCTACGACTTCCCGACCTATCTGGAGCCGCACTACGCGCAGATGATCAAGGCGGAGAAGCTCAAGCCCTTCACCGTGTATCCGCTCGAGAAGAACGAGAAGCCCTACGCGGTCAAGAAGGCCGAGGACGCGCGGGTCGAGCGCAAGGGCAGGCGCGTGGACGCCTACATGGTGGTGGTGCGCTCGCACTTCACGCCCGACATCATCCGCGTGTCGCAGGGCGACACCGTGTACTTCCACATCACGAACGTCGAGCAGGACGACGACATCGCGCACGGCTTCGGGATCCTGTGGTCGAGCAAGAACATGCAGATCGAGCCGGGCGAGACCAAGACCATGCGCTGGGTGGCCGAGAAGGCCGGCGTCACGCCGTTCTACTGCTCTAACTTCTGCAGCGCGCTGCACCAGGAGATGCAGGGCTACCTCGAGGTCGCCCCGGCGGGCACGAAGCACGCCGCGGTGGAGCGGCCGGACGCGCGGCGGGTAGCCGAGGTGGCGGCGCTGATGCGCCACCAGTAGGATGCGCAGGCGCGCGGGCCGGGGAGCGTCCCCGGCCCGCGCCGCCGAGAGGAGACCTCGTTGCACTACCTGTTCGACCGGTTTCGACCCACCGAGCGGAAGCTGATCGGAGTGGCGGCGCTGGTGCTGCTCCCGGTGCTCTTCATCCCGGTGCTGCCGATCTGGCAGATGAAGATGTGGGCCCCCCAGTACCGCGAGGGCCTGACGCTCACGATCTACGCCAACGACATCAAGGGCGACCTCCAGAACATCAACCTGCTCAACCACTACGTGGGCATGAAGGCGATCGCCGCGAGCGACTTCCACGAGTTCAAGTACCTGCCGCTGGCGCTGACGCTGTTCGGCCTGATGGCCCTGGTCGGGGCGCTGGTGAACCGGCGCTGGATCGGGATCCTCGGCTGGGAGGTGTTCACCGGGTTCGCGATCTACATGTTCAGCGACTACGCGCGCTGGCTGTGGGAGTACGGTCACAACCTGGACCCGCGTGCGGCGATCAGGCTGCCGCTGTTCACGCCACCCCTGATCGGGTTCAAGCAGATGGCGAACTTCAAGGTGCTGAGCCTGCCGGGGGCGGGGTCCATCCTGCTCGCTGTGGTGTGGCTGCTCGGTCCGGTGATCCTGTTCCTCGAGTGGCGCGCCGACCGGCGGTCGGCGCGCACGGCCGTGAAAGGGCGCGTCTAGCGGTGCGGACCGCTCCACTGCTCCTCGCGGCCGCGCTGGGTGTGGCCGCGGCGCCGGCCGTGGCGCATACCGTGCGCGTGCCCGCGTCCGGCGGTGCGCTCGCCACGGCGCTCGCCACCGTGGCGAGCGGCGATACGCTGGTGCTGGCCTCCGGCACACACGTCGGGCCGGTGCGGGTCGAGCACGCGGTGACGCTGCGCGGCGAGCCGGGGGCGATCGTGGACGGCGGCGGGCGCGGCACGGTGATCGAGGTGACCGCGCCAGGCGCCGTGCTCGAGGATCTCGCGGTGCGCGCGAGCGGCCGGCGCGTCATCACCATCGACAGCGGCGTCCGGGTGCTGAACGCCCCCGGCGTGCGCGTGCGGCGCGTGCGCGCGAGCGACGTGCTCTACGGTGTCTACGCCGAGCGCTCCGACGGCATCGTGGTCGAGGAGTGCGAACTCGCCGGGCGCGTGCCGCCCATGACCGAGACCGGTGAGGGCAACGGCATCCACCTCTGGTACACCCGCGACGCCCTGCTCCGGCGCAACCGGGTCTCGCGCTTCATGGACGCGATCTACCTGTCGTTCGCCGAAGGCGCACACGCCGAGGGCAACCGTCTCGAAGGCAACGGCCGCTACGGCTTCCACACCATGTACTGCCAGGCCGGCGTGCTCACCGCGAACACGTTCGCGCACAACGTGGCGGGCTGCGCCGTCATGTTCTCCAACCACCTGCGCGTGGCGGGGAACCTGTTCCAGCACAACCGGGGGCCCCGCACGTACGGCCTGCTGCTGCGTGACTGCTCGGATGGCGCCTTCACGGACAACCGGCTCGTGGACAACACCATCGCGGTGTTCATGGACAACTCGAACCGCAACCGGCTCACCGGGAACCTGGTCCAGGACAACGGCTGGGGAGTGCTGCTCTATTCCTCGTGCGCCGGCAACGTGTTCGCGGCGAACTCGTTCATCAACGACGAGTACCCGGTCGCGCTCGACATGAGGCGCACGGACAACCGCTTCGACGACGGGCGGCGCGGCAACTACTGGAGCGAGAACACCGCTTACGACCTCGACGGCGACGGCGTGAGCGACGCGCCCTGGTCGCCGGTGTCGGCGTTCGCCTTCCTCTCCAAGCAGTACCCGGACCTCTCGGTGCTGGCGAAGAGCCCGGCGGTCGCGGCGCTCGGGGTGGCCGAGCGCGTGTTCCCGGCGCTGCGCGCGAGCGAGGCGGTGGACCGCTTCCCGCTGGTCTCGCCACCCCACGCCGCGGGGGCCGCGGGGCGCGCTCCGCGACCGGCGCGCGCGCCCGCGCGGGGCGCGCTGCTCGGCTTCTGCGGCCTGCTCGGTGTCGGCGCCCTGGGGCTCGCGCGGCGCGGGAGCGCCCGGTGATCCGCGTTCGCGATCTCACCAAGCGCTACGGCGACGTCACCGCGGTGGACGGCCTGTCGTTCGAGGTCGAGCCGGGCGAGACCTTCGCCCTGATCGGCCCGAACGGGGCGGGCAAGACCACCACGCTCAAGGTGCTGCTCGGGCTGGTGCGGCCCGACGCCGGCGCCGTGGCGGTGGGCCCGCGGGGGCTCCCGCCGGGCGACCCGCGCGCGCGGCGCGACCTCGGCTACGTGCCGCAGCGTGTCGAGTTCCCGGCCGGCCGCACTGTCGCCGAGGTACTCGGCTTCTTCGCCGCGCTGCGCGGTCTCGGGGACCAGGCGGTGAGCGCGGCGCTCGCGCGCGTGGGGCTCGCGGAGCTGGCGGCGCGCCGCGCCAGCGAGCTGTCGGGCGGCTACACCCAGCGGCTCTCGCTGGCGCAGGCGCTGCTCGGCGACCCGGCGCTGCTGGTGCTGGACGAGCCGACGGCAAGCCTCGACCCCGAGGCCACCTGGGAGTTCCGCTCGCTGCTCGAGCAGCTGCGCCGCGAAGGCAAGACCATCCTGCTGTGCTCGCACCTGCTGGCCGAGGTCGAGCGCATCGCCGACCGCGTCCTGATCCTGGTGGGCGGGCGCCGCGCCGCGCTCGAGCGGCTCGACGACCTGCGCCGCCGCCAGGTGAGCGCCACCCGACTGCTGGTGGAGCCGAAAGACCCGGACGAGGCGGCGGCGGCGCTCGCCGCGCGCGGCTTCCGCTTCGAGCGCGTGGGCGACCACGCGGTGGCGATCGAGGGCGAGAACGGCCGCGGGTTGGAGGCGCTCGAGGCGCTGCGCGCCGCGGGCGTGGGGGTGCGCGCGTTCGAGCAGCAGCGCCCGACTCTCGAGGAGATCTTCCTGGCGGTGGTGAAGGGCGAGCGCCGTGAGGGCTGACCGGACCGGGTGGATCGCGTTCCTGGTGGCGCTGGCGCTGGCGCTGGTCACCGCGGACTGCGCGCGGCGTGGCGGACCGCCGCCGATCGCGCGCGGCACGCCGTGCGCGGCCTGCGGCATGAAGGCGGACGACCTCGCCTTCGCCTGCGAGCGACAGGTGGGCCGGGGCTGGCGGGTCTACGACGCGATCGAGTGCCTGATCGGCGATGTCGTCGGCACGGAGGGCGACGCGGTCGCGACTCCGGCCGGCGCGGTCTTCCTCGCGGACTACGATACGGAGACCCTGCACGACGCCGACTCGCTGTGGGTGGTGAAGGGCTCGTTCCCCACGCCGATGGGCGGCGGCTACGCCGCGTTCCTCGCGCGTGCGGCGGCCGAGAGCATCGCCGCGCAGACCGCGGGCAGAGTGGACCGACTCGCCGCGTTCGTCGCGGTGAAGACGGCGAGGGCGGAATGATGCGCTCCTACCGCGGGCTCTTCCTCGCCGCACTCGCGCTCGCGCTGCTGGTGAGCCTGCTCGCCAGGCTGCCGCGCCACGAGGCCGCGCCCCCGGTCGCGGCGGCGGCCGCACCCGCCACGCCGCTCACGCTGGTGGTGCGGGGCGGCGCGCTCGAGCCGGGCGTCGTGCGCGTGCCCAAAGGCGTCCGCGTGCTGCTCACCGTGCTGAACCGTGGCGACCGCGCGGTGACGCTCACGCTCGCCGGCTACCGGGACCGCTTCACCGCCGGCCCGGTCGCTCCGGGCGGCGCGTGGCACGGGGAGTTCCTTGCCGACCTGCCGGGGGAGGACTTCGCGTGGATGCTGGACGGCCAGCCGGCCGGGCGCCTCGACGTGACCGGCTCGCACCTGGTGGAGGGCCACCGGTGAGTCCCGCGCCCGGCCCGTTCGCGAGCGCGCTGGTGGTGGCGCGCGAGGAGTACCGGCGCGCGCTCGAGGCGCGCTGGCTGTTCGGCTTCGCCGCGCTGTTCACCGCGCTGGTGCTCGGGCTCTCGTGGTTCGGCCTGGCGCAGACCCGCGACCTCGGCTTCCAGGGCTTCGCGCGGGTCACGCTGAGCCTGATGAACCTGGTGCTGTTCATCGTGCCGCTCACCGGGCTCCTGCTGGGCGTGACCAGCATCGCCGGCGGCGGCGAGGGTCTCTCGCTGCTGCTGGCGCAGCCGGTCTCGCGCGGGCAGGTGCTCGCCGGCAAGTTCCTCGGCCTCGCCGCCGCGCTGGCGGTGGCGCAGGCGGTGGGCTTCGGCGGCGGGGGCGTGGTGGTGGCGCTCAACGCCGGGGCCGAGCAGGTGCGCGGGTTCATCGCGCTCACCGGGCTGTCGCTCATCCTGGGGTGGCTCAGCCTTGCCACCGGGCTGTGCATCGCCGCGGCCTGGCCCGACCGGCTCAAGGCGATGTCCGCGGCGCTGCTGCTGTGGCTCTTGATGGTGGTCGCCTACGACCTGGTCGTGCTCGGCGCCACCGCGATGTTCCGGGGCGTGCCGCTGCAGGCCGTGCTGTTCCCCGCGCTGCTCGTGAACCCGGTGGACCTGGCGCGCGTGCTCACCACGCTCGCGGTGGGCTCGGGCGCCCTGCTCGGGCCCACGTCGGCGGTGCTGGTGAAGCTCTTCGGCGGTGCGGGTGGCGTGGCGCTGGGGCTCGCGGTGCTGGCGCTCGAGACCGCGCTGCCGCTGGCGATCGCCGCGCGGGTGTTCCGCCGCCGCGACTGGTAGGCGGCTGCCCGGGAGCACGCCCGGCGCCTGAAGCCGCGCCAGGCCCGCGCTCTACCGAACGCAACGCGCACCGCGGCCGAAGCCGGCGCCGTCCCGGTTGCCACGCCCCCGCGCGCGCCCTATAAAGGACCCGTGCCTCGGCACGCCACAGCGGGTCGCTCCGCGCTTCCCCGGGCCCGGGGGTGGGGGCGGCTGCACGCGCGTGCAGGCCAGGTGACCCGTTAGCTCAGTCGGTAGAGCACCTGCCTTTTAAGCAGGGTGTCGCTGGTTCGATTCCAGCACGGGTCACCAGTCCTCCGGGCCCGCGGCCTCGCGCTTCCCCGTCCCCTGCGGGCTACGCCGGAGACTTCAGGAGCCCTTGAATTCCCGGCCCCGGTCAATATTGTGCAAACCCGCCGCCGGGCGGGCGGCATCTCTAGTGTCCGTGGACCGGGACGATGCCGGCAGGGCCCGGGTCCATCCGCGGCCGCGACCGTACCCACCAGTGGCCAGCCAGCGGAGCGACAGAAGTGGATTGCAACGAAGTCCTGGAGCAGCTCGCGGACTACCTCGACGAGGAGGCGCGGGCGGAGCTGTGCAGGGAGATCGAGGAGCACCTCAAGGGGTGCCACGACTGCCAGCTCGAGGTCGACACCATCAAGAAGACCATCGTGCTCTACCAGGCCGACGATCGGAGCCGGCGCATCGAGGTCCCGATCCACGTGAGCAGGAAGCTCGAGAAAGCCCTGGCCGACGCGTACCGGGAAGGCACGGGGACCGGGCCCTCGGATTGACACCCCGGCGCGACCGCTCCTAAATCATTTCGCGTGATTCGGAGAAGTCGATATCAAGCTGCATGAGCATACTCCTGGGACTGCGTGAAGCGGGCCTCCAGCCAGCGCAGCGCGGCGGCCAGCAGCTCGTCGATCGTGCGGCAGCGGTGGTTGCGGG
>JACRPT010000049.1:2437-11913 GCA_016223045.1 Candidatus Eiseniibacteriota bacterium | reverse complement strand
TAGAGGCCGGACGGCGACGGCGGCAAGCGCGGAGTGCGGGGCGGCACAGTCTTGACGCCGGCACGACATGCGCGTCGTGCGCTTTGCATCGCGGCGCTCGCCCGGTGCCGTGGGGCCGCACGAGCGAAGGCCTCGCCGCAGGACCGGCGCCTGGTGTCGGACGTCTCGGAATGGAAGGGGACGGCCAGGCCGCTCAGCGCGGCATCACCAGCCCGCTGCTCGCGCCGCTCTCCTCGCCCGCGAGCGCGGCCGGGTACTCGGCCGGCAGCTCGCGCAGGCTCTCGACGAACAGCGGCACCTCGTCGGCGAGCGTGCCCGCCGCCCCGGGACCCGGCGCCACGCGCAGGATCTCGTAGAGCGTGGTGCGCTGCGCCGGCGTGAAGCCCGACTCGCGAATCAGGGTCTCGACCTCGGCCACCGTGGTCTTGTTCACGTGGCCGGTGGCGAGGTGCACGTTCTCCTCGAACAGCGTGCCGCCGAAGTCGTCGGCGCCGAAGTGCAACGCGATCTGCCCGGTCTTCTTGCCCTCGCTGAACCACGACGCCTGGATGTGATCGAAGTTGTCCAGGTAGAGCCGCGCGGCCGCCAGCACGCGCAGGTAGCGCGAGGCGCCGGCGACGTGCCTGACCTTCGCTTCCATCGGCGTGTTGCCGCGCTTGTAGGACCACGGCACGAACGCGGTGAAGCCGCGGGTCTCGTCCTGCAGCGCGCGGACGACCTCCAGGTGCTCGACGATCTCGGCGTCGGTCTCGACGTGCCCGTACATCATGGTCGCGGTCGAGCGCATGCCGACCCGGTGCGCCTCGCGGTGCACATCGAGCCAGGTCTCGGGCCCGCCCTTCCTGACCGAGATGCGCCGGCGCACGCGCGTCGCCAGGATCTCGGCGCCGCCGCCCGGCAGGGTCTGCTGCCCGGCCTGGTAGAGCGCCTCGAGCACGCCGCGGACCGTGAGCCCGGAGACCTCGGCCATCTGGTGGATCTCGGGGGCGGAGAAGAAGTGCGGTGTGATGTGCGGGTAGCGCCTCCGCGCCTCGCGCACGATGGCCGGGTAGAACTCCCACGGGATCGCCGGGTTCAGCCCGCCCTGGAGCAGCACCGTGGTGGCGCCGACCTGATCGGCCGCCGCCATCATCTTCATCACGCCTTCCACGTCGTAGGTGTAGCCCTCGTGATGCCCGGGCTTGCGGTAGAAGGCGCAGAAGTGGCAGTCCACCGTGCAGACGTTGGTGTAGTTGGGATTGGTGTCAATGACGAAGGTGACGACCGCCGAGTCGGTCTTGCGGGCCCGCGCCTCCTGCGCCAGTGCGCCCAGCTCGAGCAGCGGGGCCTCCGAGAGCAGGTACACGCCCTCTCCGGTGCCGAGCCGCTCGCCGCGGCGGACCTTGCCTTCGATGGTGGACCACACGGTGGGAGACCCTCGCGCAAAAGGAGACCCCGCAGCCGACCCGCACCCGCCGTCCTCGTGGCGGATGCCCGCGGCCGCGGGTGACGGAGGATACAACGGCGTCGCGCGCCCCGTCGAGCGCACGCGGAACGTCGCACGGCCACACGGCGCTGGGGCGTCACGCCGGTAGCCGGCCACGTGGGGCGTCGCGGACGGGTCGCCTTCCGCCACGCCGCGCGTCTCCATGCCGTACGAAATAGACGACGGCCGGCCCGCGCTTTTCCTTGGCCGGTGCACGCGGTCGGGGTGTAGATTGCCCTCAGCTCACGGCGGCGCGCCCGAGAGTGCCGCGCATCCACCCCAAGGAAGAGGTGCCCCCCGATGCGACGGTCCCCGATCCGTTGTCTCGCTCGTCGTTCCCTGCGGTCGCTGTTGCTGACCGCGCTGCTCTCCCTCCTCGTTCCCGCCGCCGCGCTCGCGGCCGGCAACGGCAAGCTCCAGATCCACCACGTGGACATCGGCCAGGGCGACGGCATGCTGCTCATCTCGCCGCTCGGCCAGACCGCGTTCTTCGACGACGGCAACTATCTCGATTGCAGCGGCATCAAGTCCTATCTTCAAGGCCTCGGCATCACCACGGTGGACTACCACTTCTGCTCCCACTACCACTCCGACCACCTGGGCTGCATTGATGACCTCGCGGCGATCGGCATCACCATCGGCATCGCCGGCTACGACCGCGGCTATTCGTACTCGAGCGGTACGTACACGAGCTACGTCAACACGCTGGGCGCCAAGCGCACCACGGTCGCGAAGAACCAGGTCATCACGCTCGACGCCGGCTCGGCGAACCCGGTCACGATCAAGTGCGTGGACCTGAATGGCGCGGGCGTCTACTCGGTGAGCGGCTCGGACGAGAACGCCAAGAGCGTGGTCTACAAGGTCACCTACGGCGCCTTCGACGAGGTGATCGGCGGCGATCTCACAGGGAGCGTGGCGAACGGCAACGACGTCGAGACCACGGTCGGCCCCGAGGTGGGCGACGTCGAGGTCTACAAGGTCCACCACCACGGCTCGCGCTACTCCTCGAACGACAACTGGCTCGCGGCGGTGACCGCCGAGGTCGGCATCATCCAGGTGGGGAACGGGAACTCCTACGGGCATCCGACCGTGGACGCGCTGACGCGGCTCCACAACCACGGCGTCCACACCTACTGGAACGAGACCGGCGCGGGCGCCACGCCCGATCCCACGTGGGACAAGGTGGGCGGCACCATCGTGGTCCAGGCGGATCCCGGCGCGGGCGCCACCTATACCGTGGCGGGGAGCGGCTTCACCGACAGCTACACGAACGGCGGCGGCGGGCCGGTGATCCTCACCGACACGAAGGTGCCCTCGTCGGTGACCATGCTGCGCGGCACGGTGACCGGAGGCTCGGTGGCTTCGCTCGCCGCCAACGACGCCTCGCGCATGACCGTGACCGCGGCGAAGTCGGGGTCGACGTACGGCACCGACTGGTACGGGTCGGCGGTGCTGGCGCATCCGCCGGTCAAGCTGACGCTGACCTACGACGGCAACTACTCGGTCAGCCGCACGCAGACGCTCTACCTGTGGAACTTCAGCACCGGCGCCTGGACCCAGGTGGACCAGGCCACCGTGAGCACCAGCGACGTGACCCGCACCTACATGACGACGACGCCGGGCGCCTACGTCTCGCCCGCGGGCGAGGTGCGCGCGCGGGTGTTCGCCAATACCCGCAGCTCGTCCTACACCTGCCGCGGCGACTACATGGCGTTCACCTACGACTACCAGCAGGGCACCGGCATCACCGTCGCGGTGTCGGACTTCCACGCGATCCCCGATCCGGAATGGGAGGCCTTGCACTCGACGCCGCCGCAGGGTCAGATCGCGCGCCTGTCGGCCGAGCCCGCCGCCGACGGCGTGCGGCTGACCTGGGCCACCGACCGGCACGCGCACGTGGACGGATTCAACGTCTACCGCGAGAACGCGGCCGGCGAGCGCGAGTTCGCCGGCAACGAGGCGATGCTCGAGGTGACCTCGGACGACGTGGTGTTCGACTTCACCGACCACGCGCCGAACGCGAACGGCACCTACTGGCTGGGCGCGCGCTCGTGCGCGGGGCCCGAGGGCCTGATCGGTCCGTTCCACGTGGCGGCCGGCGTGGCGGCCGGGCGCGTCTCGCTCGCCGCCGCGCCCAACCCGGCGCACGACGGCACGCGCTTCAGCTTCACGGTGGAGCGCGAGGCGGACGTGAGGCTCGAGGTCTTCGACATCGCGGGCCGCAAGGTCGCCACGCCCTTCGCGGGCAAGGTCGCACCCGGGACCATGAGCGTGGACTGGGCCCTGGCGAAGGCCGACGGTTCCCGCACCCCCGCGGGCATCTATTTCGCCCGGCTCGAGGGCCCGGGCCGCACGCTCTACACCCGGGTGACGGTGCTCGACCGCTAAGCTGTGTCTGAAGACTCGTCGAGGGCAAGGCGTCGCGGGCGGGCGACGAGCGAGACCGTGGCCTTCAGGCCACATCGAGCGAGGAGCCGACCGCGCAACGCAGCCATCGGCGAGTCTTCAGACACAGCCTAGCCCGGAGCAGAGGGAAGCCGCAGCCGATCCCCACCGGACCGCGCCGCGCAGGGGAGGCCCGCCGGCCGGCGGGCCTCCGCGTTTCGGGTCCGGGCGAGGTCCCGCTCTCGTACCGGCGCGGGCGACTGCCGCGGCGCTGTGACCCGGAAGGTACGCATGAGCGAGGGCGCCCGTCCCCGCCCGGCAGCCGGTCCCGCGCTCAGCGGCGCGGCATCGGCGCGCTCTCCCGCGACTTGCGTGTCCCCGGGACGCGGCGTGCCCGGGCGCGCCGCCGACGGCACGCGACGTGCTCCACGTACCGGCAGGCCAGCCCGTGCCCCCGGCGGGCTGCTACCATTCTCCGCAGCACAGACAGGCGGCCGGGCCTCGGCAGCAGAGGGCGGCCGACCCCGGACCAGGAGCCGCCCATGCCGCCCGTCCGCACCCCGCGTCCCATCGTCCCGCACCGACCACGTTGCGCGCACCTCACGGCCGCCGGGCTCGGATCCCGCGACCCCGTCGCCCGGGCCGCGGCGGAAGGGACCAGGGGCCGCGTCCTGCGGCTCGCAGCTCCGGTACTCGCGGCCACCGCGTTCATCGTCGCTCTCGCCGCGAACCCCGCCGCCGCCGTGGATACGCGCCTCCCCTCGGCTGCGGCCGGGTCCGGCGGCAAGCTGGCGGTGCGCGTGCAGGTCCCCCCGCTATCGCGCTACGCCGACGGCGCGCCGGTGGTGGTGATCGCCCCGGGCGGCCACGAGCCGGGCGTGCTCAACTCGAACATCCCGGTGGGGACGCAGGGGTTCGTGCTGGTCACCTTCCTCTTCCCCGGCGGGCGCGACGGCGTCTTCTACTCGGACGGCATCTACGACTTCCGCGGTCCCGGCTGCCAGCTCGCGCTGGCCGACGTGCTGCGCTTCGCCTCGGGGGCGCTGGCCGACAGCGCGGGCCGCACAATCTCCGACTTGGCGGGGATGCCGTGCGCGGCGAACGACGTGGGCGTGCTGGCCTTGAGCAACGGTGGCTCCATCACGCCGTGCACGCTCGGCGACTACGGCGCCACGCTCCCGGGCGTCAGGTACATGGTGGGCTGGGAGAACCCGACCGGACCGCAGACCATCACGGGCGAGCTGGGCACGGGGCGCAACGACTGCAACGCCGCGCTCGACGGCGACGGGAACGGCGTGCCCACCGACGACGGCAAGAACTGGGCGTACGCCGCCTACGACACGCAGACCTGCGTGCTCGACTACGCGAAGCTCGCCTGGGACCCGGCCTTCCCGGTTCGCTACTCCGACTTCTCGCACCGCCACACGACCGTGACGCTGCCCGGGGCGCTGTTCTTCGACGGCAACGGCAACGGCGTGTGCGACACGGTGCCCGGCTCGGTGCCGTCGTGCCCCGACCTGAACGGCAACGGGCGCCTCGACTCGACCGAGGACTACGTGCTGGCCGGCCTTCCCGCCTACGGTCCGGCCACGGCGGGGGACTCGCTCAAGGCGTTCTCGTCTCCGGCCGTGCTGGCGGCCGCGCGGGACCGGGGGCTGTTCGGCGCCTCTTGGCCCGCACAGATCGCGACGGCGGAGATGGCACAGGCGTACTGGGACCCGCGCGACGCGACGAAGCACTACGCGCTCCTCGGCGCCGCGCGCCCGGACTTCGCCGCCATGCTCGTCTACCGCAAGGGCGACCACGTGCAGGCCGAGGACGACCACGCGCACATCCGCCAGGCCTACGACGGGTTCCGCAACCACGGGATGTGGTGCCGGCTCAACCCCGACAGCTCCTACTACGCGGTGCAGGCGCCGCCGCCCGCCGGCTACGTCGAGACGCCGGCGAACGCGGTGGTGGCCGGCGCCGACATGAAGGCGCACGCCGAGCCCAATACGGTGGACCTCAACTCCTTCGACGTGGCCGGCGTCTGCGAGATGTCGGACCGCGTGCACTACGGCGTGTGGGACGCCGACCTGCGCAGCATCATCGTGCCGGACAGCGTGGTGGGCGTGCCGGCGCCGCGCGGCGACGTCGCGGGCGCATTGCGCGTCGCCGTGTTGAGCCTGGTCCGCGGCGATGGGATGCTCGCGCTGCGGATCACGGGCGCGCGGCCGGGCGCGCCGCTGCGCATCGCGCTGCACGATGTGGCCGGCCGCACGATGTGCGCGACCGCGTTCACCGCCGGGGCCGAGAGCTTCGAGTGGCGCTGGCGTCTCGCCGGCCCGGGCGGGCGGCCACCCGCCGGCCTCTACTGGGTCGCCGCGCGTGAGCCCGGCGGTCGTGCCGCGGCCGCCCGTGCGCTCGTGCTCCCCTGAGGCCTGGCATGATCGTGCACCCGATACCGACCGCATCGCCCCGGCCGCGCCGCCCGGGGGCAGCGGCTGCGCCCTACCGCTGCGGTCGCTGCCTGCTGCTCTTCGCCCTGATCGCCGGCCTTGCCCCGGGAACGGTTGCCCCATTCGCGGGCGCCGCCTCGACCGCCTCGGTCACGGTGGACTGCGCGCAGGAACTCGGGGCCTTCAGCCCCCGCCTGTTCGGGACGATCGCCGCTCCCTACTTCGATCCATCCGGATACGCCATGACCCAGGCGTCCGGCTTCGATCTCGTGCAGGTGGGTTTCCAGATACCGGTGCCGTCCAATCCGAACGACTCGACGCTCTACGATTTCACGACCCTCGACCAGCAGGTCGGGGCGGTCGTCGGCATCGGCGCGGAGCCCCTGGTCGTGTACGGACTCTCCCGGAAGCCGGCCGACCTGACGGCCTATGCGACCTACGTGGCGAACATCGCTCGGCACTTGAATCAAGGATGGGGGAGCGGGCATTTCTGGAACGCCAGGGCCTTCCGCTTCGGCAACGAGCCGGACAACCCGGCCTACTGGCAGGGCACCCAGCAGGAGTTCTTCCAGAGCTACGCGGCCTGGGCCGCGGCGCTCAAGGCGGTGGATGCGTCGTACGACCTCGATACGCCGGCCTTGATGTCCGTGCGCGGGACCGCCGGCCCCGAGAGCCTGAGCACGTGGGCCGTCAACTTCCTCTCGTACTGCCAGACCAACGGCGTTCCGGTGGACCACTTCTCCTTCCACGCGTACTCACCCCTTCCCTACTACGCCTTCTACGACAACTGCCGCCGGGTGCAGGCCGCGCTCCTGCGCTACCCGACCCTCAGCCCGCTCTACGGCAGTCCGCGCGCGGCGAACGACGAGTGGAACACCATGGTGGGCGACGTCTGGAGCGGCTCGTACCACGCCCAGTTCGACTCGGCCTGGGTGGCGGCGCACAACATCGTCGGCCTCATCAACATGGTCGAGCAGGGACTCCAGCTCTCGATCCGCTACGGCGGCACGTTCAACGGAAGCCCGGGCGGCTGCCACGACTTCCCGCTCACGGACTGCGCCGGCCAGGGCAAGCCCGCCTATCATGCGTTCCGCGGGTTCAGCTGGCTGGCCGGCGCGATTCGGCTTGCGACGACCGGCACCGACCACATGAACCTCGCCGCCGTCGCCGGCCGGCGCGGCGACACGATCGTCGTGGTGGTGTCCGACTTCGACGTGACGCGCTACCTCGGCCGGTTCGAGTCGGGCAGCAGTCCCGCATGGACCGAATACAACCGTTACGTGGCCAGCTCCGGCGTGCCGGCGGTCTACGATGGCTTGAACCTGACGCTCCAGAACCTCCCGTGGAGCGCAAGCCAGCAACTCGTCATGGAACGCTACCTGGTGGACGACCAGCACGCCCTGGCGCTCGTTGACTCGGCCGCCGCGACAGGGAGCGCCGCGCTCTTCCTCTCAGCGGCGATGGCCGCGCCCTCCGTGCACGTCATGAGGATCTACGCCACGGGCGGGACGACAGGGGTGGGGGACCCCGGCCCGCGCGGCGCGGACGCGGGGTTGAAGGCCTGGCCGGTCCCGGCGCGGGATGAGATCAGATTCAGCGTGCCGGGGGTGGCCGCCCTGAGCGTGGACATCTTCGATGTGCGGGGCTGCCGCATCGCCCGGCTGGGCGGCCGCGAGGCAACGCTGGTCTGGAATGCGCGCGGACACCGTCCCGGCATCTACTTCGCGCGGGCGGCCGGAGAACGCGGCCGGCCGGCGCGCATCGTGGTGCTGCCGTGATGCCCGCGAGGAAGGCGATTTCGCTCGCCGGCCTGCTGGTGCTGCTGGCCGCCGCGCGCGCCGGCGCGGTGCCGTTCCCCGCCGGCGCCTACAGCCTCTCGGCCGCCGATCGCCCGGCATCGAGCCGCGTCTACACCAACCCCTCCGTCGCCGGGGTCGCGGTGCGGACATTGTGGCAGACCCTCGAGACGGCGGAGGGACAGTTCGACTGGAGCTTCCTCGACGGCGAGATCCAGACGGCGTCGGCCGCCGGCAAGAAGGTGTCGCTCGCCGTCGGGGCCTCGTCGCGAGGCACGCCCCAGTGGGTCTACGACGCCGGCGCGCAGCCCTACCGGTTCATTGACCAGAATCCCTACCACCCGACCTACGGCGACACGCTCACCATGCCGCTCCCCTGGGATCCCGTGTACCTGACGAAGTGGACTCGATTCGTCCGCGCCCTGGGGCAGCGCTACGCGAACGTCACCACCCTGTCCTACGTCAAGGGGTCTTCCGGGGTCGTCACCAACGGCTGGGGGCTTCCGCAGACCGACGCCCTCGGCAACTCGTGGGCCGCCTACGGCTACACGCCGGAGACCCTGCTCGCGGCGATGCAGGTCGTGGTGGACTCCCTGCTGGCCGCCTTCCCGCAGACCCCGGCGTGGGTCGAGGTCGGCAACATCAAGTTCGAGCCGCAGCTCAGCGGCCACGTCCAGAGCTACGTGGCGGAGCAGATCGCAGCCTACGGGTTCCAGCGCTACCCCGACCGTTTCGGCGTGTGGCGCGAGGACATCTCGGGATGCACCCCCGATCCCCCCACGAGCGGGTTCTGGAAGATCCTCTGGGACCACCGCGGCCAGGACGGAGCGCAGATGCTGTGGAACGTGCAGGACGGTCCGACGCGGATGAACCCGTGCGGCATCACGCCCAACGACAAGGCCACGGTGTTGATGGCCGCGGTGCAGAGAGGCCTCGACTACGGGATGCCCTACCTGGAGATCTACCAGGAGGACGTGCTGGACACTGCCGTGGCGTCGGTGATCGAGTTCGCGGCGGAGCACCTGGGAGGTGGCGCCGTGGGCGTGAGCCGCGACGGCCGCCCGGCGGCGGGCGGCCTGGTGCTGCGCTGCCGGCCCAACCCGTCCGGAGGCAGGACTGGCGAGGCCGCGCTCGAGTTCTGGCTTCCCCCTTCGCAGGCCGGCCGCGTGCGGATCTCAGTGATGGATGTGGCGGGCCGGGTCGTGGCGACCCCGATCGAAGGAGAGCTGGGGCCCGGGTGGCACTCCGCGGCGCTCGACGCGCGCGCCCCGCAGGGCGGGAGACTCGCCAGCGGCGTCTACCTGTGCCAGCTCCAGGCGGGAGCGGTCGTTCGGCAGGTTCGCGTCGTGATCCTGGAGTGAGGTGTCTGGACGAACCGCCTGCGCCGGC
>JACRPT010000049.1:0-2374 GCA_016223045.1 Candidatus Eiseniibacteriota bacterium | reverse complement strand
ACGGGCGGAATGCGAGCGCCCGGGTGATGGTCGTGCCGTAGGATGTCGGTGTGATGCGGTATCTCGGTTCGGTCCGCCCGGCGTGCGGGCGGCGGCCCACGCAGCGGAGGAGTCCACCCATGAAGCCTGACCCCACGATCCACGCCGGCCGTCGCGCCGCCCGGTGGCTGGCGGCATCGCTGCTGGCGGCCACGCTCCCCCTCCTCTTTCCGGTGACGGCTCGCGCCTGCGACCCCGCGACCTCGTACCTTGCCGACTCCCTGGCGCCGCCGGCCTGCCGCCTGCTCGACGAGGGCGTGTTCCCGCTGCAGGGCGCCGAGGCGGCGGCGCTGCCACAGCCCGGCGTCGGCTGGAGCCACCTGATCAGCGTGGAGTCCAACAGCTACAACCCCGACTGCAACCCGTGGGTCACCGCCGACCACCGCAGGCTCTTCTTCATCATATGGGCCCGCCTGAACGGCCACGCGCGTCCCGGCTTCCAGGGGAACTGGGACATCTACGAGGCGCAGTGGGACAGCGTGCAGAGCCGATGGGGCACGCCGGTGAACGTCGGCCCGCCGATCAACACGCCGGGCGCCGACCGGCGGCCCTCGGCCACGGTCACGGGCGACACGCTGTTCTTCAGCCGCGGCGCCAGCGTGATGGTCTCGATCCGCAGCGGCGGGACGTGGAGCACGCCGGCGACGCTCTTCTCGGGCTCGGACCCCTGCATCTCGAGCGACCTCGCGCAGCTCTACTTCGTCCGCAACAACGACGTCTGGGTCGCCGACCGTGGCGCCTCGATCTACCAATGGCTGAACCTGCGCTCGGTGGGCGCTCCGGTCAACACGCAGTACGCCGAGGTGCGGCCCTTCCTCTCCTTTGACAAGACGAAGCTCTACTTCAGCGACTTCGGCAGCAACCGGCCGGGCGGCTACGGCGCGGCCGACCTCTGGGTCTCCACCTGGAGCGGCAGCGCGTGGGGAACGCCGGTCAACGTCGGCCCCGCGGTCAACACCGACCGCAACACCTGCACCCCGTACGTCTCGCCGAGCGGGCGCGAGCTCTACACCTCGTCCGAGGCCTACGAGGGCAGCCGCGGCGACGAGGACGTGTGGGTCTCGTACCTGGACTCGCTGCCGCCGCCGCGCACCGCCAGCGGCACCAGCAGCCTGTGGACGAAGTGCGCCGAGCTGCCCGGCGCGTGGAACGTCTACGATCTGGCCGAGGGTCCGGGCGGCATCATCTACGCGGCCACCGCGCCCACCGGCACGGTCTTCCGCTCCAGCGACGGCGGCAACAACTGGAGCGCCACCGCCACGCTGACCGGCGCGCTCGCCGTGCACTCGCTGCTGGTGGGGAGCGACGGCACGCTCTACGCCGGCTGCTACCCGATGGGCGACGTCTATCGCTCGGCCAACGGCGGCGCCTCGTGGGAGCTCACCGCCAACCTGGCGGGAGCGACCACCGTGCGCGCGCTGATCGAGACCGCCGACGGCCGCATCCTCGCCGGCACCTCGCCGGGCGGGAACATCTTCGCCTCGACCAACCGCGGCACGAGCTGGACCCAGCTGCCGGCGCTCTCCGGCCTGGGGACCGGCGTGACCTGCCTGATGCAGGCGCGGAACGGCTACCTGTTCGCCGGCGGCTGGGGCCCGACCTACCGCTCCACCGACGGCGGCGCCTCGTGGACCACGGCCGTCGTGCCGTTTCCGACGGCCGCGGGCCGCAGCATCGACTCCTTCTGCCAGACCCGCGACTCGGTGCTGTGGGCCACCGGCTGGGTGCACGGCGAGGGCGGCTACGTGTTCCGCAGCACGGACGGCGGGGCCAACTGGGACACCACCGGCCGCATCATGATCGGCGCGGTGCACGCGGTGCGCGTCTACGCCATGGACGAGGATGCGGGCGGCACGCTGCGCATCGGCTTCCAGCCCGGCCCGGACTCCGTCGCGTGCGTGAGCGACGACCGCGGCACGACCTGGCGCACCGAGAGCGCGCTGCCCGGCGCGCACGAGATCTTCTCGTTCCTGCGCGCCTCGGACGGCACGCTGTTCGCCGCCACCACGCCCAACGGCGACGTGTTCCGCTGGAACGGCTGGGTCACCGGCGTGCCGGGGTCCGGGCGGCCGGGCGACCGGGTGTCGCTCCCCCCGGCCGTGCCGAACCCGTCGCGCTCCAGCGTGGCGCTGAGCTTCCGGCTGCCGCGCGCGGGACGCGCCGTGCTCACGGTGGTGGACCCGCAGGGCCGGCGCGTCCGCGGACTGCTCGACGCGCGGCTGGAGGCCGGCGACCACGCCGTCAGCTGGGATGGCCGCGACGACGCCGGGGCCGAGACCGCGGCCGGCCTGTTCTTCCTGCGCGTGGACTTCGGCGGCCGCTCGTTCGCGCAGAA
>JACRPT010000160.1 GCA_016223045.1 Candidatus Eiseniibacteriota bacterium | reverse complement strand
GTGTGGCTCGACGCAGCCGCAACGGCTGCACCATCGTGAGACCTCCTTGTCTCTGGGCTGCTGGACTTCGACAACCTCAGAGATAAAGGCAGGTCTCACGTTTTTCAAGCCCTTCGCCGATTCAGGCGAAACGATTTAGCGGGCGGCGCTCAGGGACGCAGCCGGTAGAGCATGCGCGGGAACGGGATGGTCTCGCGCACATGGTCGAGCCCCGCGATCCAGGCGAGGGTGCGCTCGACCCCGATGCCGAAGCCGGCGTGCGGCGCGCTGCCGTAGCGGCGCAGGTCCTTGTACCACTCGAAGGCCTCCTGCGGCAGGCCGTGCTCGTCGATGCGCCGCTCGAGCAGCTCGAGCGAGGCCATGCGCTGGCCGCCGCCGATGATCTCGCCGTAGCCCTCGGGCGCCAGGCAGTCGCAGGAGAGCGACAGGCGCTCGTCGGCGGGGTCGGGCTCCATGTAGAAGGGCTTGACCGCCGCCGGGTAGTGCGTGACGAACAACGGGGTCTCGGACTGCTCCGAGAGCACCGTCTCATCGGTGCCGCCGAGATCGCTCCCCCACTCGAACGGCAGTCCGGCGGCGTGCAGCCGCGCCACCGCCTCGTCGTAGTGCATGCGCGCGAACGGCGCCTTCACCCGCGCGAGCTTCGTGGTGTCGCGCTCCAGCGACTTGAGCTCCTCGGCCCGCGCCTCGAGCGCCCGCCCCACGGTGTAGACCAGCAGCCGCTCCTCGAGCGCGATGACGTCTTCGAGCGTGGCGAACGCCCATTCCGGCTCCATCATCCAGAACTCGATGAGGTGGCGGCGCGTCTTGCTCTTCTCGGCGCGGAAGGCGGGCCCGAAGCAGTAGGTGCGGCCGAACGCCAGCGCCGCAGCCTCCTGGTAGAGCTGCCCACTCTGCGTCAGGTAGGCCTTCTGGTCGAAGTACGTGGTCTCGAACAGCGTGCTGGTGCCCTCGCAGGCGCTGGGCGTGAAGATGGGCGAGTCCACCAGCAGGAAGCCCTCGCGGTCCATGAAATCGCGGAACGCCCCCACCACCTCGGCGCGGATGCGCAGGATGGCCTGCTGGCGCGTGGAGCGCAGCCACAGGTGGCGGTGGTCCATCAGGAAGTCGGTGCCGTGCTCCTTGGGCGAGATCGGGTAGGGCTCGGCCAGAGCCACGATGCGCACCGCCTGGAGTCCCATCTCCACGCCGCCCGGGGCGCGGGTGTCGGCGCGCAGGGTGCCGCGCACGACCACCGAAGACTCCTGGGTGAGCCGCGCCGCCGCCTCCCAGTCATCCGTGCTCACGTCCTTCAGCCCGGCCACGCACTGCATCAGCCCCGAGCCGTCACGCAGCACCAGGAACTGGACCTTGCCGCTCGAGCGGTGGTGCGTCACCCAGCCGCGCACCTCGACGGCCCCGCCCAGGTGGTCCCGGGCGTCGGCGATGCGGATCCAGGGGGTGGTGCCGGCGATGGGGAGGCTGCTCATCGGGGTCTCCGTGCGAGGGGTGCGGGACGCCGGCGCCTGACGCCCGCGAAACCCGCGCCGGCGGCTGCGGCGGCGCCGCCCGAGCCGCGAAACCCGCTCAAGCGGTCGCGGCGGCGCGCCGATAACCCGGGCGAATCGGGTCACGTTAGGGTCCGCCCTCCGGCACTGTCAAGGGACTGCGGCTTCCATGCGCATTGAAGAGCGACCGTCGCTCCGCACGCCTGCGCCCCTCCGCGCGCGCTTCCCGCGAGGGACGGGTCGCGCGGGTGGTCCCGCGGCGGCCGGCCGGATCCTCCGGCGCCGGCTCCCGCTCACCGCGCCGGCGCTGCTCCTGGTGTACCTGGCGCTCGCGGCCGGCGGGCCCGCCGCCGCGTCCGGCGTGACCGCCACCGACCCGCCCGACCCGGCGGTCGCTCCGCTCGCGGGCATGGCGCCGGGGCTGCCGGCGCCGGCCGACCACCGTCCGGCGCGCGGCGCGCGCGCGCCCGATCTGGAACCGCCACCCGACAACCGGAGCGACCTGCCGGCCTGGCTGGCCTACCGCGCGCACAATCACCTGGACGCGCTCCCGCGCGAGGCCCGCCTGTTCTACCGCCGCGGCCTGATGATGCGGCAGTCGGGGAGCCGCGAGGAGGCCGTGCGCCTGGTGCGCGGGGCGTCCGAGCTGGATCCCTGGTTCGTGGCGCCGCACCTGACGCTGGCGTCGTGGTTCCTGCTGCGCGAGCCGAGCCAGGCGCTGCTCCATTACGCCGCCGTGATCGAGCAGGCGCGCCAGAACTTCCTGCTCCAGCTGGCGCTCACCGGCAACGCGCTCTACCTGGGCCTCGAGGCGCTGTTCCTCGGGCTGCTGGGCGCGGCGATGATCGTGGTCCTGCTGCACCAGCGCGAGCTGCGGCACCCGTGGACCGAGCGGCTGTCGCGGTTCCTCAGTCCGGCCTCGGCCGGCATCTGGTCGTGGGCCTTCCTGGCGCTGCCGTACGTCGCGGGCTTCGGGGCGGCGCTGCCCACGGCGGTCTTCCTCGCGCTGCTGTGGCCGGTGCTGCGCGTGCGCGAGCGCGTGCTGTTCGTGGCGCTGACCGGCGTGCTGGTGGCCATGCCGTGGTCCGCCGGAGCGCTCGACCGGTTCTCGGTGGCGCTGCGCGAGGATGGCGGGCCATTCCACGGCGTCCCGCTGGTGGGTCCCGAGCCCTGGAGCCCCGAGCGGGCCGCGCGCTTCGCGCGGCTCGCCGACGCGCGCCCCGACGATCCCTTCGTCCAGTTCGCGGCCGGCTGGACCGCGCGCCAGGGTGGCGCTCTGTCCGCGGCCGAGTCCCGCTTCCGCCGCACCCTCGAGCTGTGGCCCGGCGACGACCGGGTGATGAACGACCTCGGCAACGCGCTGGCGATGCAGGGTCGCTCCGGCGAGGCCCTGGCGCTCTACGTGCGGGCGAGCCAGGTCAACCCGGCGAACCCGGCGGCGCTGTTCAACGCCTCCCAGATCTACACCCAGCGCTACGACTACCGCGCCGCCACCGACGCGCTCTCCCGCGCCTCGGCGCTGAACTTCGACCTGGTCAAGAGCTACCAGTCCCAGACCTCCGACGAGGGCCGCCTGCCGCTGGTGGACCAGTGGCTCGCCCCCCGCACCTTCTGGGCCGCGCTCTCGCGGCTGCGGGAGCGCGACCCCGCGCGGGCCCTCCTGCCGCCCACCTGGCGCGCGCGCATCGAGTGCTCGGGCCGGACCTTCAGCGCGCTCGCGCTGCTGCTCGCCGCGCTCGCACTGGCGCTGGGCGTGTGGCAGCACCGTGTCCTGCCGCTGCGCGGATGCAGCAGCTGCGGGCGGGTCATCTGCCGGCGCTGTGCCGTGCGCCAGCACGTCACCGCGCTGTGCCCGGCGTGCGCCGCGGTGCAGGCGCGGGCCGAGAGCCCGGAGTTCGCCCGCGTGCTGCTGCTCCAGCACCGCCGCCACGTCCGCGGCGCCGATCACCTGGTGCGCACCGCGCTGGCCACGCTGATCCCGGGCTACGGGCTGCTCGCGTTCCGCCGCGTGGTGCTGCCGGTGCTGCTGCTGGCCGCCGCCGCCGCGCTGGCCATCGCCGCGCTCGGCCTGGGCGAGCCGTTCCGCTACGAGGCGCGCCTCGCGCTCCCCGGCCAGGAGGTCCCGGCCGCGCTCGTGATCGGTCTCTGGGTCGTCATCTACGCCATCTCGATCACCGGCTACTTCGCCGAGGTCGCCCGCGCCGAGGCCGACGAGGCCGCCGCCGAGGGGCCGGTGCGCGGCCGCGTGCGCATCCCCGGCCGCCAGACCGCGGCCGCGGCGTAGGGGGACCCATGGCGCTCCAGGGCAACCTGCGCGACTTCTCGGCGGCGGAGATCCTGCAGCTGCTCGGCAGCCAGAAGAAGACGGGCTGCCTCACGCTCGAGAGCGAGGGGCGGACCTCGGTGATCTTCGTACAGGAGGGCCGCGTGGTCTCGACCCGCAGCCCGGGCCTGGCCAAGGACGACCCGTTGCTCGCCTTCCTGCGCCGGGTGCACCGGCTCTCCGACGAGCAGTGCCGCGGCATCCTCACCATCCAGCGCGAGTCCGCGCGCGACCTCGAGGACCTGCTGGTCAACGGGCGCTACCTCGACGCCGAGGACCTCGCCTCGTTCGTCGAGCGCCAGGTGCTCGAGGACCTGGTGCGCGTGATGCGCCTCGAGCAGGGCACCTACCGCTTCGACCCGCACGTCCGCTGGACGCAGACGGCGCTGGTGCGCCTCGGCATCGAGGCGGCGCTCATGGAGGTGGCGCGTCGCGCCGACGAGCAGAAGCGCTTCCGCGAAACCTTCCCCGACCCCTGCGAGGTGCTCGGCGTGCGCGACCTGCCGGATCCGGACGTCGCGCTGGCCGAGGACGAGCGCGAGCTGTTCGGCGTCCTCGACGGCCGGCGCACCCTGGCCGAGATCGTCGCGATCGCGCCGCTCACCGAGTACGAGGCCTGCGAGGCGCTCCAGCGCATGCTCGATGCCGGCTGGATCGAGCGCATCGGAAGCCGGGAGCCGGGGGCCGCCCCGGTGGTCGTGGCCGCGCCGCCGCGCACGCCGCTGCGGCTGGGTCGCGAGCTGGCCTTCGCGGCCGCGATGGTGGCGCTGATGATCGCGCTGCGCTTCGGCGCCCACGCGCTCGCGGCGGGGACCCATCACCCGGCGGGAGCCGACGTGTTCGCGGCGGCGCAGCTGCGCGACGTGCGCTACGCGCTCGATCTCTACCGGCGCGAGCGCGGGGTCTACCCCGAGCGCCTCGAGCAGCTGGTGGACGACCGCTGGCTGCCTCCCGGACGCACCCGCTTCAGCGGCTACGCGCTGAGCTACCGTCCCGAACGGGGCGGCCTGGGCTACCGCCTGGACCTGGAGCCGGACCGCTAGCCCGGGCTAGGCACTGCCCGGATACTCGCGGATGGCATTGCCCGGCCCCGCCGGGTTCAGTCCTCGCCCGTCCCCTGGCGGGTCACGATCCAGCGGGCGGCCGCCTCCAGGTCCTCGCACACCAGGTCGGGAGCGTCCGCTCCGCCGCCGCCGGCCAGCCGCCGCTCCTCGTCGCGCCCGTAGCCGGTGCGCACCAGCACGCCGCGCGCGTGCGCGCGGCGTGCGGTCTCCACGTCGAGCATCTTGTCCCCCGCCATGAACGAGCGCGCCAGCGCGAGCACCAGGTCGTCGGCCGCACGCTCGAGCAGCGCGGTGCCCGGCTTGCGGCAGGCGCAGCCGGCCTCGGGCCGGTGCGGGCAGAAGTAGACCGCGTCGAGCTCGATGCCGTGCACGCGCAGCAGTGACCGCAACCGCGCCATCGCCGCGTACACCCGCGACGCCGGGAACAGGCCGCGTTCCACCCCCGACTGGTTCGACACAACGACCACCGGGAAGCCCGCGGCCCGCAGGTGCCGGAGCGCCGTCACGGTGCGCGGCAGCAGCTCGAGATCCAGCGGATCCGACAGGTAGCCGCGCTCCACCACCAGCGTACCGTCGCGGTCCACGAACACCGCCGCCCGGGGCGAGCGCGTGCGCTGGCGCGCCAGCGCGCGCTCGCACGCGCGCTCGAGGATCTCGGTGTCCGCATGGGTGGCGTCCGCCTCCGGGGGCGGCGCGTCGGACGACCACAGCGCCACGCGCTCGAGCTCGAGCCCCTGCGGGTCGGACCGCACGGTCTCCGCCTCTCCTTCCTCGATCAGGCCGGTGGCGTAGAGCGTGCTCCACGCCCAGCGGTCGCGGCGGCGCCACGCCCGCAACGCCGGGGCCTCGAGCGCCAGCACCATGCAGCGGGCACGGGTCAGCCATCCGGCGGCCGCGGCGCCGAGCGCCCGCGCCGGTCCGCCCACCACCACGTCGGCCTGCACGCGCGCGAGCGCCAGGCCGTCCGGTGCCCGCCCCAGCTCCGCGGGCGGGCCGCCCGCGAGGGCGGGCAGGCCCGGCCCCTGCCAGAGCACCCGGTGCCCGCGCAGCGCGAGGCCGGCGGCGGCGAGCGCCATCCGGCCCGCGGGACCAGGGAGCGAGGCGCCGTGGACCAGGATCCTCACGCCGCCACCTGGTCCACGGCGCGTCCCACCCCGGCGACGGTCACGGCCTCGAGGCAGGGAGTGCCGATGCGGCACGAGCGCTGGAAGCACGGCGCGCAGACCGGCGCGTGCTGGACCACGCGCACGCGCCGTCCGAGCGGCGCCGTCCAGGCGCTGCTGGTGGAGCCGAAGATGGTCACGGTGGGGGTTCCTACCGCCGCGGAGAGATGCGCGAGTCCCGAGTCGTTGCATACCGCGACCGCGGCGCGCGCCAGCAGCGCCGCCTGCGCCGCCAGGTCGGTCTCGCCCGCCAGCACCAGCGCCGCGGGGCCCAAGCCCTCGGCCACCGCGGCGCAGGTGGCGCGCTCCGCCGCCGCGCCGCACACCAGCACCGCCAGCCCGCGCGCGGCGAGCGCGCGGCCCAGCGCGGCGAAGCGCTCCGCGCTCCAGCGCTTGGCCGGGCCGTAGGTGGCGCCCGGACCGAGGACCGCGCAGTCCCGCCCGGCCAGGCCCCGTGCCGCCAGCAGCGCCGCGGCGCGCTCCGCGGCGCCGGCCGGCAGCGCCAGGTCGGGCAGCGGGACGGCGTGCGCCCCCAGCTCCGCCCCCAGCAGCAGGTACTCGCGGCTCAGGTGGAGGTCGCCGCGCGCCGGGCGCGGAAGCGCGCGCGTCAGCAGCGCGCGGCGCGCCTCGTGGCGGAAGCCCACGCGGACCGCAGCGCCGCAGCGCCGCGCGAACAGCGCGCTCGAGAACGAGGGCGGCAGCACCAGCGCCGCCTCCGGCCGCCATGCGCGCAGGGTGCGCTCGAGCGCCGCGCGTCCGGAGCGGCCGGCGGGCCACGGGTGGCCCTGGTCGAAGACCCGCGCCGCCGCCAGCAGCTCGACCAGCTCCCGCGGGCCCACCGCGCGCAGCTCCGCGGCCGGGTGCGCGGCGCGCAGCGCGTGCAGCAGCGGCCGGCTCATCAGCGCGTCGCCGAGCCAGTTCGGCAGGCGGACGAGGAGACGCTCGAGGGGCCGCACCACGCCCGGATCAGTAGGCGCGCGCGAACAACGCCACGCGCCGGCCCGCCGGCGCCATCCCGGCGAACCGGGACTGGTCGAGCGGGATGCAACGCAGGGTGGCCGCGCACTTCTCCTTGATCTGCGCTTCGAGCACGGCGGATCCTTCCCAGGGCAGGGCCACGAAGCCGCGCCGGCCGTCCTCCTGGAAATGGCGCACCAGGTCCTCGAGCGTGGCGGCCGTGCTGGTGTTCCGGTCGCGGAATTCCCTCGCCGCGAGGAACAGGGCGGCCTGCACCTCCTCGAGCAGCGCGGGCAGCCGCTCGCCGAGCCCCTCGAGCGGGATGGACTCCTTCGCGCGGTTGTCGCGCCGCACGCTCATCACCGCGCCCTTCGCCACGTCCTTCGGCCCGACCTCGAGCCGCACCGGCACGCCGCGCAGCTCGTGTTCGTAGTACTTCCAGCCCGGCGAGTACTGGTCGCGATCGTCCACCTGGAGCCGCACCCGGCCCACCAGCGCTTCACGCACGCGGTCGAGGAAGGGGAGCACCGCGGCGCGCTCCTCCGGCTTGCGCCAGATCGGCACCACCACCGCCTGGACGGGCGCGATGTGGGGCGGCAACTGGAGGCCGTGGTCGTCGCCGTGGGTCATGATGACGCCGCCGATCAGCCGGGTCGAGACCCCCCAGGAGGTCTGCCACACGTGCTGTCGCTTCCCCTGTTCGTCCTGGTAGGTGATGTCGAAGACCTTCGCGAAGTGCTGCCCCAGGTTGTGCGAGGTGCCGGCCTGCAGGGCGTAGCCGTCCTTCATCAGCGCCTCGATCGAGTAGGTCATCTCGGCACCCGCGAACTTCTCGGCGTCGCTCTTGGACCCGGCGTGGACCGGGATGGCGAGGTCGGTCTCCACGAAGTCGCGGTAGACCTCGAGCATGCGCAGCACCTCGGCCTGGCAGTCCTCGGCGGTCGCGTGCGCGGTGTGCCCCTCCTGCCACAGGAACTCGGTGGTGCGCAGGAACGGACGCGTCACCATCTCCCAGCGCATGACGTTCGCCCACTGGTTGATGAGCAGCGGCAGGTCGCGGTACGACTCGATCCACTTCGAGTACATCGCGCCGATGATGGCCTCGCTGGTCGGGCGGATGGCCAGCCGCTCCTCCAGCTCCTTGTCGCCGCCGTGGGTCACCCACGCCACCTGCGGCGCGAAGCCCTCGACGTGCTCGGCCTCCTTCTGCAGCAGGCTCTCGGGGATCAGCAGCGGGAAGTAGGCGTTCTGGTGCCCGGTCGCCTGGATGCGCCGGTCGAGCAGGCGCTGCATGTGCTCCCAGATGCCGTAGCCGTAAGGCCGGAACACGATGCACCCGCGCACCCCGGAGTGGTCGGCGAGCTGCGCGCGCTGCACCACCTCGGCGTACCACTTCGAGAAGTCCTCGGACTGCGGGGTGAGATGTTCGGGGGCGGTCTGGGCCTGGCTCACGCGCTCTCCACGCTGGGGGTCTCCACGGTGCCCGAAAGAGCGCGCAGTATAGGCAGGAGCCCGGCGACGGACAAGCCGCGGGACCTCAGCCGGCCAGCGTCGCCACCGCCTCCGCCACCGCTTCCGGCCGCAGCTCACGCATGCAGCGGAAGTGGCCCCGCGGACAGACCGGCCGCCCGTGCAGCGTGCAGGGCTGGCAGCGCTCGCGGCGGCACAGCACGCGATGTCCCTCGCCCGCCGGGGCGAAACCCAGCTCGGGCGCCGTGCTGCCGAACAGCGCCACCACCTCGAGCCCGCGCGCGGCCGCCAGGTGCATGAGGCCGCTGTCGTGGGTGACCGCCGCGGCCGAGCGCGAGAGCAGGGCGGCCAGGTGCGGCAGCGCCGCCGTGCACCAGCGCGTGCCAGCCACGCCCTCGGCGCGCGCGTCGAGCGCCGGGAGCGCGCGGCGCTCGGACTCCAGCGAGAGCAGGAGCACGGGCAGCCCGCGCGCCGCCAGCGCGTCGTGGAGCGCCGTCCAGTGCTCTTCGGGCCAGCGCTTGGTGGCGTGGCGCGCGCCCGGGCAGAGCGCCACCGGGGGGCGTCCGGGCGCCCATGCGGAGAGGAATGCCTCCGCCCACGCCTCGGCCTCGGCGCCCGCGTGCACGCGCGGCGGTCCCGCGGTGGCGATGCCGAGCGGCGCCAGTGCGCGGGCGTAGCGCTCGAGCGCGTGCGGCACCGGCGCCGGGCGGGTCCAGCGGGCGTGCACCCAGCGCGAGCGCCGCACCCGGTACGAGGAGGCGCGCAGCACCCGCGCCCGCTGGCGGAAGGTGAGCAGGCGCGTGCGCGCGCTGCCGTGCAGGTCCACGATCAGGTCGCAGTCCTCGAGCTCCGCGCTCATCGAGACCAGGTCCTCGAGGCGCCGCGCGTCGCGCTCCAGCGCCCGCACGTGGTCGAGCGCGGGATCGAAGCGCACCACGTCCGCGTACTCCTCCTTGACCCAGAACTCGAGGCGCGCACCCGGCCAGGCGCGGCGCAGCGCGTGCACCACCGGCAGCGCCAGCACCACGTCGCCCAGCGACGAGAGCCGCAGCACCGCGATGCGGCGGAAGCCCCCGGCCGGCGGCTCCCGGCGGCGCGGGGTCATCTCAGGCCACGAACTGGAGGTCGTAGAGCCGGCGGTAGACGCCGTCGCGCGCGAGCAGCGCCTGGTGGTCCCCGCACTCCACCACGCGCCCGCGGTCGAGCACGACGATGCGATCGGCGTGCTGGACGGTCGAGAGCCGGTGCGCGATGACCAGCACGGTGCGGTCGTGCATCAGGCGCTCGAGCGCCTCCTGCACCAGCCGCTCGCTCTCGGCGTCGAGCGACGACGTCGCCTCGTCGAGCAGCAGGATGGGCGGGTTCTTGAGCAGCGCGCGCGCGATGGCCAGCCGCTGGCGCTCCCCGCCGGAGAGCCGGGTGCCGCGCTCCCCGATCACGGTGTCGTAGCCCAGCGGCAGGCGCGTGATGAACTCGTGCGCGTGCGCGGCGCCGGCGGCCGCCTGCACCGCGGCGTCGCTCACGTCCGACAGGCCGTAGGCGATGTTCGCGCGCACCGTGTCGTGGAACAGGATGGTCTCCTGGGTGACGATGCCGAGCTGGGCGCGCAGCGAGGCCACGGTGGCGTCGCGGAGGTCCACTCCGTCCACCGTGATGCTCCCGCCGGTCGGGTCGTAGAAGCGCGCCAGCAGGTCCATCGCCGTGCTCTTGCCGGCGCCGCTCGAGCCCACCAGCGCCACCACCTCGCCGCGCGCCAGCTCGAACGAGACCTGGTGCAGCACCGGCACGCCGCCGTCGTACGAGAAGCACACCGACTCGTAGCGGATGCGCTCGCGCAGCGGCGGCAGCGGCCGCGCGAGCGCGCGGTCCACCACCGCGGCCGGGGTGTCCAGCAGGTCGAAGACGCGGCGGGCCGCGGCCACCCCCTGCTGGATGTTGGCGTTGACCTCGGAGAGGCTCTTGATCGGCGAGATGGTGGTGAGCAGCGCGGCCACGAACAGCATGAAGGTCGGGGGCGCGAGCGCGTGGCTCACGAAGATCTCGCGCCCGCCGAACCACAGCAGCGCCACCGCCACGCCCACGATCGCGAACTCGCTCAGCGGCCGCGCCGCGGCCGATACCCGCCTCAGGTGCACGAAGGCGCGGAAGAAGCCGCCGTTGGCGCGCTCGAACCTGGTCCGCTCGAACGCCTCCATGCCGAAGGCCTTGACCACGCGCACCCCGCTGATGCTCTCCTGGAGCACGCCGGTCATGTCGCCCATGCGTTCCTGGGCCTGCCCCGAGCGCTTGCGCATCTTGCGGCCGATCAGGGCGAGCGAGAGCGTCACCGGCGGCACGATGAGCAGCGACAGCAGCGCCAGCCGCCACGAGGTGTGGAACACCCAGGCCAGTGCCCCCGCCAGCGTGAGCCCGTCCTTGACCAGGTTGCTGACGCTCGAGGCGATGGCCGCGCGCAGGTACTCCATGTCGTTGGTGACCCGCGACACCAGCGCCCCGGTGCGCCGCCCGTGGTAGAAGGACAGCGAGAGGGTCTGCAGGTGCGCGTAGAGCCGCGCCCGCAGGTCGCGGATCACCCCCTGCTCCACGTAGACCATCAGGAAGGCCTGCAGGTAGTCGGCCAGGTTCTTGAGCAGGAACACCGCCAGCAGGATCAGGCAGATGCGCCCGAGCGCCACCGGCTGCGGCACCTCGACCAGCACCCGTTCGCCCCAGCTCCGCAGCGGCTCCGGCCACGCGCCGAGCGCCCCGGCGGCCCCGGCCACTCCCGGCCCGACGCCCGGGAGCGCCGGCGCGGCGGCCACCGGGTGGCGCCCGAACAGCACGCCCATCAGCGGCGAGATCATCCCGAGCGAGACGAAGTTCGCGGCCGCGAACAGCGCCATGCACGAGAGCGCCAGCGCCAGCCGCGGGCCGTAGGGCCTGAGGAAGCGCAACAGCCTGAGGTAGGCCTTCATGCGCGGGCCGCGCGGGGCGGCGCGGGGAGCTTCGCCGCGGGCGGGGCGCCCGTCGCCTGCCCGCCGCGGCGCCCGCCGGGTCCGCGACCGGGTGCGGGTCGCACCATGCTCAGGCGGGGAGGCCCGGCCTGCCTGGACGCCCGCGGCGGCGGCCGGGGACGGTGTGGGATCCCGACTCGAGGTCCACGGTCAGCGCGCGGAACAGGTCGAAGCCGCGGAAGTCGTCGAGCGTGTCCTCGGGACGCGCGCTCAGCTCGCCGCACTCCACCAGCTGGAACACGATGCGCCCGGCGTCCTCCGCGCCGTGGATGCCCCACTCGCGGAACACCACCGGGGCCATCAGGCCGAACTCGCGGCGCGCCAGGCGCACCAGCCCGCGCAGCAGCTCCGCGCCGCCCAGGTGGCGCCGGGCGGGGTCAGCCAGGCGCTCCGGCGGGAGCGCCTGCACCGTCAGGCCGAGCGCGGCCACCACGAACCCGTAGGCCTCGCGCCGGTAGCGGGGCTCCGTCTCACGGATGCGGTCCACGGTGTCCCAGAACAGCAGGTCGCTCGAGCTCATCGGGGCCCTCCCAACGGGATGGCCGACTATAGGCCCACGCCGCCCGGAGCGGCAAGCCGGCGCCGGCGCGGCGGCGCGTGCGCCGGGGCGCGCAGCACGGTCGGCCGCCCGGCGCGGCGCGGATCGGAACGCGGGTGGTCGAGCATGTCGTGGAGCCCGCGGCTCTCGCGCCGCCGCCGCGCGCACGCCACGATCAGGCTCCCCACCAGCGCGATGTTGCGCAGCTCCACCAGGTCGCGCGACAGCCGCAGCCGGTCGTAGTCCAGCTCGATCTCCTCGCGCAGCAGCGCCAGCCGCCGCGCGGCGAAGGCCAGGCGCTGGTCGCTGCGCACGATGCCCACCAGGTCCCACATCACGCGCCGCACCGTGTCCCAGTTGTGGTCGAACACCACGGTCTCGTGCGGCGGCCGGGTGCCCTTGGTCCGCCAGGGCTCCGCCTGCGGCACGCGCGCCCCGCGGGCGGCCTGGCGCCGCGCCTCGGCCGCCCCGTGATGCGCGCTCACCACCGCCTCGAGCAGCGAGTTGCTGGCCAGCCGGTTCGCCCCGTGGAGCCCGGTGCACGCGGTCTCCCCCAGCGCCAGCAACCCCGCGAGCGAGGTGCGCCCGGCCAGCGTGGCGCGCACGCCGCCGCACATGTAGTGCGCCGCCGGCACCACCGGGACCGGATCCCGCGTGAGGTCGAAGCCGAAGCGCAGCAGCGCGGCGTGGATGTTCGGGAAGCGTTCCCGGACCCGGCGCGCCGGGAGATGCGTGATGTCGAGCAGCACGTGCGGCTCGCCGCGGCGCTTCATCTCGCGGTCGATGGCGCGCGCCACCACGTCGCGCGGCGCCAGCTCGGCCATGCGGTGGGTGCGCGGCATGAAGCGTGCGCCGTCGAGCGTGCGCAGCACCGCGCCCTCCCCGCGCAGCGCCTCCGACAGCAGGAACGACTTGGCGGCCGGGTGGTAGAGGCAGGTCGGGTGGAACTGCACGAACTCCAGGTTCTCGACCGCGGCGCCTGCGCGGTAGGCCATGGCGATCCCGTCGCCGGTCGCGATGTCCGGGTTGCTGGTGTACAGGTAGACCTTGCCGCAGCCGCCGGTGGCGAGCACCGTGACCCGGGCGGTCACCGGGCGGATGCGTGACGGCCCGCCGTTGCGGGTGCCCCGGCAGTCCATGACATAAGCGCCCCACACGCGCTCGCGGCCGGAGCCGCCCCGTCTCGCGGGCAGGCGCGAATCGAGGATCAGGTCCACCGCCAGCTGGTCTTCCAGCACGCGGATGCGCGGGTGCCGGCGCACGCGCTCGACCAGCACCTGCTCGATGGCGCGGCCGGTGAAGTCCGAGGCGTGCACCACGCGGCGCGCCGAGTGCCCGCCCTCGCGCCCCAGCGCCAGCCCGCGGCCGGCGCGGGTGAAGGGGACACCCAGCGCCTCCAGCTCCGCGACGCGTGCCGGGCCCTCGCGCACCACCTGCCGCACCACGTCGCGGTCGCACAGTCCGGCGCCGCAGCGCAGCGTGTCGCGCTCGTGCTGCGCGAACGAATCGCGCGCGTCGAACACCGCGGCGATCCCGCCCTGCGCCCAGTTGGTGCTCGAGTCCTCGGCCCGCCGCTTGGTGAGTACCAGCACCCGTCCCCACGCTGCGCACTCCAGCGCCAGCGACAGCCCCGCAATCCCGCTCCCCAGCACCAGGACGTCCGGCTCCTTCATCCTTCCTCCCCCTCCAGCACCAGCCGCTCCACCGCCTCGCCCCCCGCCACCCATTCCCACGCCACCTCGAGCACCGCGACCCGCTCGCGCGGGGCGCCCGCGGGCCAGCGCACCGCGTCCTTCGCGGTGAGCAGGGTCCACGCGCCGTCGGCCGCCGCGCGCCGCCGTCCGGCCGCGGCCTCGGCGCGGGTGAACCAGTGGTGGTCGCGCCACGCGTCGAGCCCCACCACCTCGAATCCGGCCTCGCCCGCGCTGCGCGCGACCGCCGCCGGGTTGCCGGTCGCGGTCACCACACGCACCCGGCTCCCCGGCGCCGGCGGATCGCCCGCCAGCGCGCGCGCCCCGGTCACCCGGTGGCGGCCGGCCGCCAGCGCCGCCGCCGGCGCGTAGGGGCCCGCCGCCGCGAAGTGGGGCGCCGGGTCCTCGCCCGCCGCCAGCCGGGAAACCACCAGCGCGCGGGCGCGCTGCAGCGCGCGCAGCGGTTCGCGCAG